>NZ_JADPRX010000007.1:0-114402 GCF_017347125.1 Sporosarcina sp. E16_3 | reverse complement strand
AATTAAAAATGTAAAGTTGCAATTAGAACTCTAGAGTTTCAATTACTGTGATCCCTCGGCACTCTTTGCTTAGATTTTCGCAGAGTACGCGAAAATCACGCAGAAACCGGACTCTTCGTTGTCCGGTTTTGCAATTAAAAATGTAAAGTTGCAATTAGAACTTCAGAGTTTCAATTACAGTGATCCCTCGGCATTCTTTGCTTAGATTTTCGCAGAGTACGCGAAAATCACGCAGAAACCGGACTCTTCGTTGTCCGGTTTTGCAATTAGAAATGTGAAGTTACAATTAGAACTCTAGAGTTTCAATTACTGTGATCCCTCGGCACTCTTTGCTTAGACTTTCGCACAGATGCAAAGTTGAGATTGAGATACGAAAGTTGCTATTACATTAAAAGTTGGTATTAGAATTCGAAAGTTGTGATTACACTTCGAAAAATCAACTTCTTTTCCTTATCGCAATAGCCTTCGCTTTCCCCGCATTCGCAAAATGCCATTTCGTCAAAGACTTCAACTTTTCTTCACCGCTTTTCAACAAAATCCTGGCAGCTACTTCATCCACTTTGGGTCCCGCGCCTTTCGGCAGTGTCATACCTGCTATCTCACTCAACTTATCCATTTCTTCTAAAAACGCAACACGCGCAATAATTGACGCAGCTGCAACAGACATATGAAGTCCTTCTGCTTTCGTCGAAAACAGCACATTCTCACGCACAATTTCAGACTCTGCTTTGATGTGATTATAATAAATGCCGCGTTCTGCAAATTGGTCAATCAAAATATAATCAGGTTTCTCTCCGTCCATTTTCCGGAGTACATGCTTAAGTGCTTGATTATGAAGGAGGGCCTTAATCTTGCCTTGAGACCAGCCGCTAGCTTGTACTTCATTGTATTTCTCGTTTTCAAGCGTCAGCACACTATAAATGAGCGCCTCCTGTAAATCAGGTGCGATTTTTCGCATGAGGTCATCTGTTAGCATTTTTGAATCTTTTACACCAAGTTCGCGAACTAGTTCGACCTGATTGGCACGGACGAAACAAGCTGCAACCGTAACAGGCCCGAAGAAATCACCCGTTCCAGTTTCATCTGACCCAAGAACGGAAAGTTGTGCTAACCCTTCAGGTAGCACATCACCTTTTGTTTTCACTGTAACAGACCCCGCTTTAACTTCCGCTGTACCCCAACGCGCGGCTTCCCGTTCAGATCCTGCGCCCTGGAACAGTACTTTTCCGGACTTGTAGGCTGTAATTGAGGTATCGGGTAGTTTCGCCGCGAAGACGACACCAGGTGCGTTGCGTACGACTTTTGAAGACGTGTAATGATTTATCACTTTTTTCATATCTTGACTGTTTACAATAATAACTTGATTACTCAATTTATAACTTCCTTTCGTCGACTTAATTCACAACTAAAACCATTTCGTGGTATGATTAATCACAGAGTTTTTATGTGGGAGGTCGTATCATTGGCAGACGAACAGAAGACACGCATAGCAGTTGACATATACGGACAGACCTATAAAATGGTCGGTACCGAAACAAGCACTCATATGCGGCTGGTCGCCTCGATGGTCGATGAAAGGATGAGGGAAATCAGTGCCCATAACCCTTATCTCGACAGTACAAAAATCGCTGTGCTTACCGCTGTTAATAGTGTACATGATTATCTTAAATTAAAAAAACAAGTTGAACAAATGGAAGAAGAATTGAATAAGCTGAAGGGTTGACGGTATTACATGCTTGATTTATTAATTATTTTCCTCCTATTCGGGGGACTCGTAACAGGATTCAGACGGGGACTAATTGTCCAAATTATACATATGACAGGATTCATCATCGCACTTGTTGTCGCTTACTCGTACTATAAACAACTTGCGGAAACGTTTGTTCTATGGGTTCCTTATCCTGGTGTTACAGCAGGTTCGAAATTATCCATGACAGTCGAACAACTTGATCTAGATGGGACGTTCTATCAATTACTGGCGTTTGTTTTGATATTTCTTGTCGTCAAATTTGGATTGCAGCTCATTGCATCTATGTTTGATTTCCTAAAGTATTTGCCTGTCCTCGGTTTCGTAGCACGTATTACGGGGGCTTTGTTCGGATTTGTCGAGTTCTATATACTTATGTTCCTTGTGTTCTATTTGTTGGCTATGCTACCGATAGAGTTTATTCAAGACCAGATAAGTCATTCATTACTGGCCAAGTCGATGTTTGAACATACACCGCTGTTGTCAGAAGCGGTGAAAAAATGGTGGTTCATCTATACAAACTGACAGCTTCCCCCTTTTTGGAGGGAGGCTTTTTTCTAGAATTGTCTATCTACGGCGGCCGAAAGTAAAATGCCGCTTCCGCATTTCAGAACAGGAGGGCTTTTAGTGAATAAAAAAACAATTATTCGCACGTTTGAAAAAATCGCTTTATACATGGAGTTACTGGGGGAAAACCATTTCAAAGTAGCTGCATTTAGAAAAGCTGCCAACGTGCTTGAACTAGATCCACGCAGTTTAGCTGAAATGGATGATATTTTGAAGTTGAAAGGGATCGGCAAAGGCACAGGTGCTGTTATTACCGACTTGCTAGAAAAAGGAGAGTCAGATCTTCTGAAAGAAATGGAAGAGGCAGTGCCAAAAGGGCTTGTTCCTTTGTTGAAAATCCCAGGTCTTGGTGGCAAAAAAATCGCCAAACTGCGTGAGGCGATCGGCATCGATTCGTTGGAATCACTCCATGCGGCATGCCTTGCAGGGGAAGTGAGTAAAGTCGCTGGTTTTGGCAAGAAAACGGAAGACAATATTTTGAGCGAAATTAAAATTTTAGGAACTCGGCAAGGGAAATTCCCGCATTGGCAAATGGAGAAAGTCGTTACATTTGTTGAACAGGAACTTCGTTTGATAGCAGAGATTAACCATTTTTCTGTTGCGGGAAGTTATCGGCGGACGGAAGAGGTAAGCAGTGACGTCGATTTCATAATTGTGACGGACGAGCCCGCAACAGTACGCGAAAAGCTACTTGCAACATTGCCGCTTATCGCAACGATTGCGGCAGGGGATGCGAAATTGTCTGTAACACTCGACTTGGAAGAAGCAATTGACGCCGATTTCCGGTTTGTGAAAGCAGAACAATTTGCAAGTGCCATTCATCACTTCACAGGCTCGAAAGATCATAACGTCAAGATGCGTCAGCTTGCGAAATCTAGGGGAATGAAAATAAGCGAATACGGTGTGGAGAATGAAGATGGTTCTGTCGAGACCTTCGATTCGGAAGAACAATTCTTCGCTCACTTCGATTTGCCGTTCATCCCGCCTGCGGTGCGAAGAAATGGCAGTGAAATCGATCGTGTCGATGAACTCGCCGGCTTAGTGGCGCTCGAAGACATCCGTTCAGATCTTCATATGCATACAACGTGGTCAGACGGAGCGTACTCAATCCGTGAAATGGTTGAGGCCTGCCGTGCTAAAGGCTATTCCTATATGGTTATCACAGACCATACGCAGTATCTCAAAGTTGCGAACGGACTTACGCCTGAGCGTTTACGTGATCAAATCGCGGAAATCCGTTCATTAAATAAAGAATACGACGACATCGAAATATTTTGCGGAACGGAAATGGACATCCTTCCTGACGCGACACTGGATTTCGATGATGAACTACTTAGTGAGCTAGATTTTGTCATCGCGTCTATTCACTCTAATTTCAGTCAGTCACAGGAATTGATTATGGAACGGCTTCATACGGCAATTAAAAATCCGCATGTCGATATGATTGCGCACCCGACTGGCCGTATCGTAGGTCAAAGGGAAGGCTATAATCCCGATGTACCTCAACTCATCCAATGGGCGAAGGAATATGGTAAAATACTTGAGTTGAATGCGAATCCATACCGGCTTGATCTTGCGACTGATCACCTTATCATGGCGCAGGAAGCTGGCGTTACAATTGCCATCAATACAGATGCACATGCGATCGAACAACTAAATTATATGACTACTGGTGTAAACTACGGTAAAAAAGCTTGGCTGAAAAAAGAGACGGTCGTTAATACGTGGCCGCTTGATAAATTTATCCGCGACATTGTGCGGAAGTGAGAGGAAGTGTAAGACATTGGAAAACCGTGTCTTAAAAACACTTGAGTTCGATAAAATCCGGGAAATGGCAGCAACTCATTGCACATCATTCGCCGGTCGATCTTATATGGAGAAGTTAGTACCTGTCAGCGATTTTGACGAAGTTGTAAAACTGCTTGAAGAAACGGACGAAGGCTTATCAATACTTCGTGTCCGTGGTAATGTGCCAATGGGCGGCATCAGTGATATTAGACCCCATGCTAAACGTGCGCAAATGGGTGGCATGCTAAGTGCATATGAGCTAATGGAAACGTCCAACACAATTCGTGCGAGCCGGAATCTGCGTCAATTCATCGAGGCCATTGTGGCGGATGAAGATATTGAAATCCCTCATTTCATCGTGAAAAAAGATGCCATACCGATTTTGACAGGCCTGGAACATGAAATTAATGCATGCATTGACGACAATGCGCATGTTGTTGACAGTGCATCAGGGTCGCTGCGTACAATTCGGCAAGGGTTGCGAATGCAGGAAGGCCGTGTACGTGAGAAGCTAGAAAGTTATACACGTGGGAAGAACGCTGCAACAATGTTATCTGACGCGATTGTCACTATCCGGAATGACCGTTATGTGATTCCAGTAAAGTCAGAGTATCGTTCTCATTACCGTGGTGTTATTCACGATATGTCGTCGTCTGGTCAAACGCTTTTCATCGAGCCGGATGCAGTGGTACAAGCAAATAATGAAATCAGAAGATTGAAGTTGCAGGAACAGGAAGAAATTGAGAAAATCCTTATCGATCTGTCCGCGAAAGTGCAGGAAGTGGCACATGATCTATTCACACTTGTTGCGATATTATCTGAAATCGACGTTATCCTTGCGAAAGCAAAGTTTGGAAAAGCGCATAAATGTACGAAACCCGAAGTGAACAATAAAGGATATATTCGTCTAACGAAAGCACGACATCCCTTGTTGTCGATGGAAGAGGCAGTTGCGAATACAATTGAATTCGGTAAAGACATCACAACAATCGTTATTACTGGACCTAATACGGGCGGGAAGACGGTCACGTTGAAAACGGTAGGATTATGCACGTTGATGGCGCAAGCTGGTCTGCCAATTCCTGCACTCGACGGCTCTGAAGTTGCAGTGTTCGAATCAGTCTATGCAGATATCGGGGACGAGCAGTCAATTGAGCAAAGTCTTAGTACATTCTCCTCACATATGGTGAATATCGTCGATATTTTAGAGAAATATGATGACCGTTCCCTTATTATATTCGATGAGCTCGGTTCAGGTACGGATCCGCAGGAAGGTGCGGCACTTGCCATCTCAATTCTAGATGAAGTACATGGACGTGGTGCTAGAGTAATGGCGACAACCCATTATCCTGAGCTAAAAGCATATGGCTATAACCGTCCGGGCGTTGCCAATGCCAGCGTAGAATTTGATGTTGACACGCTAAGTCCGACATACCGCTTGTTAATAGGCGTTCCAGGGCGTAGTAATGCGTTTGAAATTTCAAAGCGTCTAGGATTGCAGGACCGGGTCATTAATCGAGCGAAGAAATTCACGGGCACAGATCGCAGTGAAGTCGATTCAATGATCCTGTCGCTCGAGACAAGCCGTGTTCAATCAGAAAAAGATGCAGAAGAAACGCATGATATCTTACTGGAAACAGATCGCTTGAAACGTGAACTGGAAGAAAAACTTGCCGAGTTCGAAAACAAGAAAGAACGTATGGAAGAAAAAGCGAAAGAAAAAGCAAGAAAAATTATCGAAGACGCGAAGCGTGAATCGGAGGCAGTCATTTCAGATTTGCGTGCAATGCGCCTAAATGTTGGCGCAAACGTAAAAGAGCACGAATTGATTGAAGCTCGTAAACGTCTTGAAGGTGCTGCCCCTGCTGAAGTTAAGAAGAAAGCAATTAAAGCGAAGGCAGCGCCAAGGGACCTCCAAACAGGTGACGAAGTGAAAGTACTCAGTTACGGTCAAAAAGGGACGCTCATTGATAAAGTCTCGGATAATGAATGGATTGTCCAAATCGGCATTTTGAAAATGAAGCTTGACGAATCAGGACTGGAATATGTTAAGCCTGAAAAAGAGAAAAAACAGTATATATCGACTTCAGTAATAGGACGGGAAACACATGTCAAAATGGAACTCGATCTTCGGGGAGAGCGCTATGAAGATGCAATTTTCCGCACAGAGAAATATTTGGACGATGCGCTTCTATCGAATTATCACCAAGTGTCAATTATTCATGGCAAAGGGACAGGGGCATTAAGGCAGGGTATCCAGCAATTTTTGAAAAATCACAGCCGTGTGAAAACGTACCGGTTCGGTGAAGCAAGTGAAGGCGGACACGGCGTTACTGTTGTAGAATTGAAATAGTTTACCTGTATACGTTGAAGTATTGAATACGATAGTAATACCCAGCGTAGGCGCCTAACAGGGGTAGCCGAAGCCATAAGACTGATAGCGCAGTGGTCAGGCTTATGGCGGGAGGCATCCCCTAGCGCCGAAGTGTTATTCAATGGAATCACTAACTCAACCTATATATCGTAGTTCCGTGCAAAGATGAAAAACATTTCCCCGTTATTGAAACCTTTTACGTACTTATCCGTATAGGAAGGAATGACCAAACGTAAAAGGAGTCGAATGCTATGAATCAAACCGGATTTTGGAATCATCCATTAGTAGAATCAGCTGGCTACTTCAGTGTAGTTGTCCTTTGTCTGATTGTGTCGATGGTGATTTTTGAGCTCGTAACAAAATATAAGAACTGGGAAGAAATCCGAAAAGGAAATGTTGCAGTCGCACTTGCAACAGGTGGGAAAATATTTGGGGTAGCAAATATTTTTCGATACTCAATCGAACAGCATAATTCATTGCCTCAAATGATTGGCTGGGGGTTGTTTGGATTTACCCTGCTTATTTTCGCCTATCTGTTGTTTGAATTCCTTACACCTAAATTCAATATTGATAAGGAAATTGAAGCAGATAATCGCGCTGTCGGTTTCATATCCTTGACGATATCGGTGGGACTTTCATTCGTTATAGGAGCAAGTATTTCATAAGGGTTGTGAAGTTATGGAGAAATTAGCCAAAATATTACTCGTTGTCTGCGTAGTATTTATTGCGGTAGGTATTTATTGGATGATAGCAAACACACCTTAACCAGTTTATTCTGTTTAAGGTTTTTTTATGTAAATAATAAATTCTATTTGAAACCTGCATTACTTACCCCTATAATTAGAATTAGGAATATTCAAAGAATTAAAGAGTGGAAAAAGGGGGCTTTTTATGACAATGAAACCTTGGCTGGATTTGTATCCCGCTGAAATCTCAAAGACGCTGGACTATGAACACATTCCTATTCAGGAATTCCTGACAAGATCCAGTGAAAAATATCCTGACAAGACGGCTATGCATTTCCTGGGGAAAAACATTTCGTTTAAAGAGTTTCATGAATCATCTTTGAAGTTCGCAAATTATTTGACATCTATCGGAATTGTCAAAGGGGACCGTGTTGCAATTATGCTTCCAAACTGTCCACAAGGGGCAATTGCCTACTATGGAACTTTGTATGTAGGCGCAATCGTCGTTCAAACGAATCCTCTTTATACGGAGCGTGAAGTGGCTTATCAAATGGTCGATTCTGGGGCAAAAGCAATCATTTCACTCGATATTCTATTTCCGCGAATTTCAAAAATCGTTAAAGACACGAAACTTGAGCATGTAATAATAACAGGAATAAAAGACTACCTGCCGTTTCCTAAGAACCTTATCTATCCATTCATTCAGAAAAAAGAACACGGGATTACAGTAAAAGTTGAGCACCGTGGGATGAACCATCTATTTACTGAAATTATGAAAATAGCAAAATCAGATCCGGTTAGTTATGATTTTGATTACGAAACAGATATTGCGTTGCTGCAATATACGGGTGGAACAACGGGTTCTCCAAAAGGGGTCATGTTGACGCACGCCAATCTAATTTCTAACGTTAAAATGTGTGGCGAATGGTTGTATAAGTGTAAAGAAGGCGAAGAAACAGTCATGGGTATTTTGCCATTCTTCCACGTATATGGAATGACAACTGTATTAATTCTTTCTGTGATGCAAGGGAATAGAATGGTACTTATCCCTAAGTTTGATTTTGAAACGGCTTTGAAAGCAATCGATAAACAAAAGCCGACCTTATTCCCTGGAGCGCCTACTATCTATATTGGATTATTAAATCATCCTGATTTGAAGAAATATGATTTGTCATCCATTAAAGCATGTATTAGTGGTTCTGCCGCATTACCGGTCGAAGTGCAGGAGAAATTCGAGAGAGTAACTGGCGGGAAACTCGTCGAAGGGTACGGCCTTACAGAAACGTCTCCTGTAACCCATTCAAATTTCGTGTGGGCAGACAAACGAGCTAAAGGTTCAATTGGTGTTCCGTGGCCAGATACTGATTCTTGCATACTGGGTCCTGAGTCATCGGAACCGCTGGCGAATGGAGAAATCGGTGAAATTGCGGTGAAAGGCCCTCAAGTAATGAAAGGTTATTGGAACAGACCCGAAGATACAGAACAGACTTTCCGCGATGGCTGGTTTTTGACCGGAGATCTCGGATATATGGACGACGAGGGTTATTTCTATGTCGTGGATCGCAAAAAAGATATAATTATAGCAAGCGGTTTCAATATTTATCCGCGGGAGATCGAAGAGGTTCTTTATGAACACGAAGCGATACAGGAATGTGTTATTGCGGGTATCCCGGATCCGTACAGAGGAGAAACAGTTAAAGCCTATATTGTCTTAAAACAAGGAGCTACTATAACTGAAGAAGAGCTTGATAAATATTGTCGAGAGAACTTAGCGTCGTTTAAAGTTCCACGACTTTATGAATTCCGTACAGAGTTGCCGAAAACAGCTGTCGGGAAAATTTTACGCCGTGCTTTGATTGATGAAGAAAAAAAGAAAGCCGAAAAGGAATTACTTCTACTGTGATGTAATGCTTGACATAGCGGCCGTTAACAACTAATATGAAAATATGAATGAATCATCATTCATATTTTCATTATTGGTGGTGATATATAGATATGAAACGAGATAGACCAAAATATAAGCAAATAGTCGATGCGGCAGTCATAGTCATTGCTGAAAACGGATACCACCAAGCCCAAGTTTCGAAGATAGCAAAAGAAGCGGGCGTTGCCGACGGGACAATCTATCTTTACTTTAAAAATAAAGAAGATATCCTGATATCTGTTTTTAGAGAAAAAATGGCGATTTTCGTCAATAACGTCGAAGTTATATTGGAACAGGATATTGATACATCTGAAAAACTATTCAGGATGATTGACAGTCATTTCCGCATTCTGCATGAAGATCGTCACTTAGCAATCGTTACGCAACTTGAACTTCGTCAGTCGAATAAAGAATTACGTCTCCGAATTAACGAAGTACTAAAAGAATATTTAATGCTTCTCGATGCAATTCTGAAAGAGGGAATCGTAAATGGGGCGCTAGACGAAGGCCTTGATATAAGACTTGCTAGACAAATGGTATTTGGCACAATTGACGAAACAATCACTTCATGGGTGATGAATGATCAAAAATATGATTTAATGAAACTATCACCCGAAGTACATAGGCTGATTATGAATGGAATGAAAGCGTAAAAAGGGATGGGATGAAATGGAGTTTCTTACTGTAGCAATTGACGATGGGGTAGCTGTTGCGACAATTAACAGGCCGCCCGCGAATGCGCTTTCACGCGCACTGATACTGGAAGTGGACGCATTACTTGATCAAGTGGAGAACGACGATTCTGTACGGGTCATCGTCTTTCACGGACAAGGCAAATTTTTCTCAGCTGGAGCAGATATTAAAGAATTTACATCTGTCACTTCAGGCGAGGAGTTTTCAAAACTTTCCGCAAGCGGACAAGAAGTTTTTGAACGGCTTGAACGTTTCTCTAAACCAGTTATTGCCGCCATTCATGGCGCAGCACTAGGTGGTGGGCTTGAATTAGCGATGGCCTGTCATATGCGAATCGTAACTGAAAACGCGAAACTTGGATTGCCGGAATTGCAATTGGGTCTAATCCCTGGGTTTGCTGGGTCACAGCGTCTTCCGCGCTACGTAGGCATGCCGAAAGCAGCGGAGATGTTATTAACCAGTGATCCAATCAGTGGGGTAGAAGCAGCTCGTCTAGGACTTGCAAATCATGCTTACACAGATGAAGAACTTCTGCCTAAAACAATGGAGCTTGCTCAGAAAATTGCTAAGAAGGGTCCTGTCGCTGTGAAAGCTGCACTAGAGATGCTGCAATTTACCAAGCACCCTTCTTATTATGAAGGCGTGAAAGCTGAAGCTGATTCATTTGGTGAGGTTTTTGTCTCTGAGGATGCAAAAGAAGGAATCCAAGCATTCCTTGAAAAGCGTGTACCTGTATTTAAAGGGAAATAATTAAAAAGTTGGGGAGGTCTGTAATATGAATATTTATGTACTAGTTAAACGGACATTTGATACAGAGGAAAAGATCACGGTTTCTAACGGTAAAATTTCTGAGGATGGTGCGGAGTTCATCATCAATCCTTATGACGAATATGCAATTGAAGAAGCTATCCAGGTACGCGACGCAAATGACGGAGAAGTGACTGTCATTACAATCGGTGGAGAAGACGCAGAAAAACAACTTCGCACAGCGCTTGCAATGGGTGCGGACAAAGCGGTTCTTATCGATACTGAAGATGACCTTGATGAAATGGATGAATTCACATCCGCTAAAATTATCGCTGAGTATTTGAAAGATAAAGAAGTAGATTTGATTCTTGCAGGAAACGTTGCAATTGATGGCGGTTCTGGACAAGTTGGTCCGCGTGTGGCTGAACTACTAGGTATTAACTACGTAACGACAATTACGAACCTTGAAATCAACGGTACATCCGTCAAAATCATTCGTGATGTTGAAGGGGATTCTGAAACAATCGAAACGTCACTGCCACTATTAGTAACTGCTCAGCAAGGTCTTAACGAACCACGCTACCCATCACTTCCAGGCATCATGAAAGCGAAGAAAAAGCCGCTTGAAAAGCTTGAACTGGATGATCTTGACTTAGAAGAAGATGACGTAGAAGCGAAAACACAAACAATCGAAATTTACCTTCCGCCGCAAAAAGCAGCTGGACGTATTCTAGAAGGCGATGTTGCAAATCAAGTGATAGAACTTGTAAATCTGCTTAAAAATGAAGCTAAAGTAATCTAATCAGACTTTTAATTGTAATGGAGGGACTATAGATGTCTAAAAAAGTAGTAGTACTAGGGGAAGCGCGAGAAGGGGCATTACGTAACGTTTCATTCGAAGCGATTGCAGCTGCTAAAAAGATTTCTGGAGGCGGAGAGGTTGTCGGGGTATTGCTCGGCGATGCTGTTCAGTCACTTGCAGAAGAAATGATTCATTACGGGGCGGACCGTGTCGTTACTGTGGAACATCCACATTTGAAACTTTATACTTCTGATGCATTCAGCCAAGCGTTCATGGCAGTTTACGAACAGGAAAAACCGCAAGCTATTGTGTTCGGTCACACAGCTTTAGGGAAAGATTTGTCACCTAAGATTGCTAGTAAACTAGCATCAGGTTTAATCTCTGATGTAACTGCTATTGAAGGCGAAGGTGATGCTGCGGTATTCATCCGTCCAATCTTCTCTGGTAAAGCCTTCGAAAAAGTGAAGAACAAAGACGGACTTCTATTCATTACAGTACGTCCGAATAACATTGCACCTTTAGAGCACGACGCAGGCCGAACAGGCGGTGTAGCTGCACTAGCTGTTGATGTTACAAATCTTCGTACAATCATCTCAGAAGTTATTCGGAAATCGACAGAGGGTGTCGATCTATCGGAAGCTAAAGTTGTTGTTGCAGGGGGCCGCGGCGTGAAAAGTGCGGAAGGCTTCGAACCATTGCAAGAACTTGCGACGCTTTTGGGTGGAGCAATCGGTGCATCTCGCGGAGCGTGTGACGCGGATTACTGTGACTATTCTCTACAAATCGGACAAACTGGTAAAGTCGTTACACCGGACTTGTACATTGCGGCAGGTATTTCGGGTGCAATCCAGCATATGGCAGGAATGTCCAACTCGAAAGTAATCGTGGCAATCAATAAAGATTCAGAAGCGAATATTTTCAAAGTAGCAGATTACGGAATCGTGGGTGACCTATTCGAGGTTATTCCGATGATGATTGAAGAAATTAAAAAAATCAAGACGAACTGATTCAAATCAGAGCTCCCTCAACAGTAGGGAGCTTCTTTTAATAACTAAGCATATATTTAGCCCGTAATATAGCTGCATGCTATAATACAGACATAGGTTATCTATTAAGAGGAGGAAAAATTACTATGGCTATTATTCACGCGACTGATCAGAACTTTGACGAAAATATTAAAGAAGGACTTGTCCTTGTTGACTTTTGGGCACCTTGGTGTGGACCTTGTAAAATGATCGCTCCAGTTCTTGAAGAACTAGACGGCGAAATCGAAGGTAAAGCAAACATTGTTAAAGTTGACGTTGACGACAACCAGGAAACAGCTGGTAAATACGGTATCATGTCAATTCCTACTTTGGTTCTTTTCAAAGATGGAGAAATTGTTGATAAAGTTGTCGGTTTCAAACCGAAAGAAGCACTTGCTGAATTAATCGCAAAACACGCTTAATTATTTGAAAGAATAACCGGGTCCCTTCATTGGTACCCGGTTTTTTGGTAGGTGAATTATGTGAATGAGTTAATCGTAGAGAAGTTGGCTATATTACCGGAATTGCCGGGTTGTTACTTGATGAAAGACAGGCAAGGGACAATCATTTATGTGGGAAAAGCGAAAGTGTTGAAAAATCGGGTTCGTAGTTATTTTACGGGTAGCCATGATGCTAAAACACAGCGGCTTGTTGGAGAAATCGTAGACTTTGAATACATTGTCACGTCATCCAATCTGGAAGCGCTTGTCCTCGAATTGAATCTTATCAAACAGTATGATCCGAAATATAATATCATGCTAAAAGATGATAAGACCTACCCTTATTTAAAATTAACAGCAGAGCGTCATCCGAAACTGATCATTACGAGACAGGTGAAAAAAGACAAAGGGAAGTACTTTGGTCCATATCCTCATGCTTTTGCCGCCAGTGAAACGAAAAAATTGCTTGACCGGCTCTATCCTTATCGAAAATGTCATACAATGCCGGATCGGGTCTGCTTGTATTACCATCTTGGCCAGTGCCTCGCCCCCTGTGTCAATGAAGTGGGGTTGGAAACGTACAAGGAAATGGTTGATGATATTACCCGTTTTTTGAATGGCGGTTATAAAAGTGTCAAAAAAGAATTGACGGGAAAAATGTCTGCGGCCGCGGAAAACTTGGAGTTTGAGCGAGCGAAAGAATACCGTGATCAAATTGTTAATATTGAAGCGGTTATGGAAAAACAGGCCATGACGATGAATGATTTCACTGATCGAGATGTCTTCGGATTTTCTGTAGACAATGGCTGGATGTGTGTTCAAGTCTTTTTCGTCCGTCAAGGAAAGCTAATTGAACGGGATGTATCGCTATTCCCCGTTTATCAAGAACCGGAAGAAGAACTGCTGACGTTCATCGGACAGTTTTACGGCAAGTCTCAACATTTAATCCCTAAAGAAATCCTGTTACCTCAAGGGATTGACAGTGAAATCGTCCGTCAGCTTCTGGATGTACCTGTATTCATTCCACAGCGCGGTAAAAAGAAAGATCTTGTCCATCTTGCCATCAAAAATGCCGAGATTTCATTGAAAGAAAAGTTTCAACTAATTGAACGACAAGAACTCCGTACAATTGGTGCGTGTGAAGAACTTGGTAAGGCGATGAATATCACCATACCGTTCCGTATTGAAGCATTTGATAACTCGCATATGTATGGTTCAGATGCGGTCTCTGCGATGGTGTCGTTCCTTGATGGGAAACCGAACCGTAAAGATTACCGAAAGTATAAAACGATGACAGCGGCAGCACATGACGACTATGCCGCAATGCGTGAAGTTGTAAGACGGCGTTATATCCGTGTGCTCAGGGATGATTTGCCACTACCTGATCTTATCGTGATAGACGGTGGCAAAGGCCATATGGAAGCAGCAAGGGAAATCATTGAAGATGAGCTAAACTTGTCAATTCCAATTGCCGGACTTGCGAAAGACGATAAACACCAGACGGCGCAACTCCTTTATGGCAATCCGATTGAAATGATTCCGTTAAAAAGAACAAGTGAAGCGTTTTACTTGTTACAAAGAATTCAAGACGAAGTGCACAGGTTTGCGATCACATTCCATAGGCAACGGCGCGAAACGAATTCATTGACGTCAGCACTTGATGGATTACCGGGCGTAGGACCGAAGCGGAAAACGATGTTGCTTAGACATTTTGAGTCTATGAAAAAGATTCGTGAAGCATCCGTTGAAGAGTTGCAACAAGCGGGCTTGTCGTTGGCGGTTGCGAAATCAGTGGAAACGTATTTCCGTGAAGAGGCATTGCGAGAAGAGAAGTAATGTGATAGAGTGAACGCACTGCGTTTTTTCACTTATAATTTCATATGTAGTGAAGATAGAGGTGCGGGTACCAATAGTAGATCTCCGGAAGGCGGCAGCCTGATGAACGAGATTGAAAGGAGTATTCGCCGAAGCGGACCAATCGGCTGTCACGATTGTCCTGCTGGATTTCCATTGAATAAATGGAAGTCTGTCAGGTATAAAAATACCTGGAGAGCTATCTGAACGGGGCGTCTCTTAGGCGATAGCTCCAATCGGACCGGCTCTCATACTTATGAGGGCCGTTTTGCGTTCAGGGGGAAATTGGAGGAAAAATCATGGTACGAATTGTAATGAAATTCGGCGGCACATCAGTTGCAAACCCCGAAAGGATTGCACGCGCCGCAAAGCTTGTTCAAGGTGAAGTAAATCGGGGGAATCAAGTGGCGGTTATCGTTTCTGCAATGGGGAAAACAACGGACGATCTTCTAAAGCTCGCCGTAGAAGTTAATCCGAAAGCGGGCCGCCGTGAACTTGATATGCTACTTGCGACAGGTGAGCAAGTAACGGCATCCCTTCTAGCGATGGCAATTGCAGCACAAGGTTTGGAAGCTCGCTCATACACAGGGTGGCAAGCGGGCGTCACGACAGAATCAGTCCACGGAAATGCGCGAATCGAGCAAGTCCATGCGGATAAAATAGTGACAACGCTTGAATCGGGTGCTGTTGCAGTGATTACCGGTTTTCAAGGTGCTGACAGCTCGGGTGAGTTGACGACACTTGGTCGTGGGGGATCTGATACAAGTGCTGTCGCAATTGCAATTGCGATTGATGCAGCAATCTGTGATATTTACACAGATGTTGAAGGGGTATTTACGACGGATCCAAGATTAATTCGACAAGCCAAAAAGCTTGAGGAAATATCATATGATGAAATGCTTGAAATCGCGAATCTAGGCGCAGGGGTACTTCACCCAAGAGCGGTTGAGTTTGCCAAGAACCATCAAATGCCGCTTCGGGTCAGACCTGCGCATATGGAAGGTGAAGGAACGATTATCAAGGAGGAAATTGATTTGGAAAACAATTTAATTGTTCGGGGCATCGCCTTTGAAAGAGATATTATTCGGATTACAGTTATGTATGACGTTCCATACAATGGCTCGCTTGCGAATATATTCACTGCACTTGCGAATCACCATGTTAACGTCGATATTATCGTCCAGACAATTATGGAAGGCGTACAGCCGTCTGTTTCATTTTCTATCAAGAAAGAAGATTTCGCAGAAGCGATTAACGTTTTGGAAACAGAAAAAGACGCCCTTGGTTACAGTAGAGCTGATTTTGAAGTGGGTCTTTCGAAAGTTTCAATCGTCGGAAGTGGAATGGTATCCAACCCAGGAGTTGCTGCGCAAATGTTTGAGATACTTCGTGGCGCATCGGTTCCTGTGAAAATGGTCAGTACATCTGAAATCAAGGTATCCGTTGTTATTCCTGAATCGGATGTGGAAATAGCGGTAGCGGCGCTTCATAATCAATTCGGATTGGATGCAAATTGAAATGATTTATAGAAAAAGAAGATGCACCCGATTAGGGATGCATCTTCTTTTTCATTCCTCGACTTTCGTTTTCAAATCCCATTTCACTTGGAAGTGTATGAGACCATCCTTCGCGTTCGATTCTCCGTAGCACTCAGTGAGTAATCCACTAAATTTCTGGTACTGTTGTGCAATGAAACCGGCTTCAAGTTGGCAAGATCTGTTGTGGGTATTTGTATCGAAATCATTTTTTAACGAATAAAAAGCCTCATCTTTCGACGTCTTTTCGAGATGAAGAGGCCCCCATCCAGCTTCTTGAAAGAATTCGGGAAGTTCATCAATACCGAAAATCGGGAATTTTCGAGCCACTTCTTTTCCGGCCCAATAGAGGATATCGTCTTCATTTTTACCGAGGATACTTGGCAACACGTGATCTCGCAAAATTTCATAGCCAAAACGGGTCGGTGAATCATATGTAGTATTTTTCAATCGAATAAGCAACCCTTTCGGTTAAATGATAGCGTTAGTAAATCCTAAAGAATAATAATATGTTAAATTCGGGCGTGTCGAAAAGCCCACATCGTCTTGACCTCTTCAAAACGGAGGAGTACAATGGTTATGTCATAATATTGTACCACGAAGAGGTACGTCGTCAACGGTCGCTTCATGTCTAAATGATGACAGGGGCGAACTGAGGGACTCAGTTAATAAAGGAGGGTAAAAGACTTGTCAAGAGAATCAGATTTTTATTTGCGTCGTCTTCATTCACTACTCGGAATCATTCCAGTGGGGCTTTTTGTTGCCCAACACTTAGTGATTAACCACTTTGCCACACGCGGGCCAGAGGCATTCAATGCTGCATCCGATTTCATGGGGAACTTACCATTCGTACTGTTTTTAGAATGGTTCATCATCTACATCCCACTTATGTTCCACGGGTTCTACGGTGTGTACATAGCTTTCACAGCGAAAAATAACGTACAGCGTTACGGGACTTTCCGCAACTGGATGTTCATGCTACAACGTATAACGGGTGTATTCCTTGTGATCTTCATTGCATGGCACATCTACGATACAAGAATTCAAAAAGCATTGGGCGTTGAAGTGAATTTCGACATGATGGCTAAAGTCTTATCGAATCCATTCATGCTTGCGTTCTACATTGCGGGTGTCCTTGCAGCTACATTCCACTTGGCGAATGGGGTTTGGTCATTCCTAGTAAGTTGGGGGATTACACAATCTCCACGCTCACAAACTATCGTTACGTATATCTCGATGGCAATATTCCTAATTCTTTCTGTCATCGGTGTACAAGCGCTACTTGCTTTCGTCGTTTAATTAATAAAAAATGAGATCACCTATAATTTGAGGAGTGAAACAATAATGGCAAAAAGCAGATTGATTGTCGTCGGCGGTGGACTAGCCGGCCTGATGGCAACTATCAAAGCGGCTGAAGAAGGTACGCCGGTTGACTTGTTCTCAATTGTCCCGGTTAAACGTTCCCACTCTGTATGTGCGCAAGGCGGCATCAACGGTGCAGTAAATACGAAAGGGGAGGGCGACTCGCCTTCAATCCATTTCGATGACTCTGTATACGGCGGTGACTTCCTTGCAAACCAGCCACCCGTACAAGCAATGACGGATGCAGCACCAGGAATTATCAGTCTATTGGACCGGATGGGTGTTATGTTCAACCGTACGCCAGAAGGACTTCTGGATTTCCGACGTTTCGGGGGTACAATGCATCACCGTACGGCTTTCGCAGGTGCGACTACAGGTCAGCAGCTCTTATATGCACTAGACGAACAAGTTCGAAGCCATGAAGTTGCTGGACTTGTCACGAAATACGAACACTGGGAATTCCTTGGTGTCATTCTTGATGAAGAAGGCGTTTGTCGCGGTATTAAAGCGCAAAACATGAAAACAATGGAGATCCAAGCATTCAAAGGCGACTCAGTTATTATGGCAACAGGTGGACCCGGAATCATTTTCGGGAAAACGACAAACTCTGTCATCAATACAGGTTCTGCAGCTTCGATCGTCTATCAGCAAGGAGCACACTATGCAAATGGTGAGTTCATCCAAATTCACCCAACAGCAATTCCAGGAGACGATAAACTTCGTCTTATGAGTGAATCTGCTCGTGGTGAAGGTGGACGTGTTTGGACTTATAAAGACGGAAAACCTTGGTATTTCCTTGAAGAGAAATATCCGGATTACGGTAATCTTGTACCGCGTGATATCGCAACACGTGAAATCTTTGACGTTTGCGTTAACCAAAAGTTGGGTATTAACGGTGAAAACATGGTGTATCTAGACCTTTCACATAAGGATCCAAAAGAGCTTGACATTAAGCTTGGTGGTATCATCGAAATCTATGAGAAATTCACAGGCGATGATCCACGTAAATTACCAATGAAAATCTTCCCGGCTGTTCACTATTCAATGGGCGGACTATGGGTGGATTATGATCAGCAAACAAGTATCCCAGGTTTGTTCGCGGCAGGGGAATGTGATTATTCACAGCACGGTGCAAACCGTCTTGGCGCAAACTCACTTCTTTCAGCAATTTATGGCGGGATGGTCGCAGGACCAAATGCCATTAAATATATGAAGGGTTTAAAACGTTCTGTAGTGGACCTTCCTTCTACAATCTTCGACGCAGCAGTGAAAGAGGAGCAGCAGAAGTGGGACGATACGCTTAAAATGAACGGTACTGAAAACGCTTATGTTCTTCATAAAGAACTTGGCGAATGGATGACAGATAACGTAACAGTAGTTCGTTACAATGACAGGCTACAAGCGACAGACGATAAAATCGTTGAGCTTCTTGAACGTTATGAAAACATCAATATTACCGATACGCAGCTATGGTCTAACCAAGGTGCAACATTTACGCGCCAGTTGAAAAACATGCTATACTTGGCACGTGTTATCACTCTTGGTGCACTGAACCGTAACGAAAGCCGTGGAGCCCATTACAAACCGGACTTCCCGAATCGTGATGATGAAAACTTCTTAAAAACGACGATGGCGAAATTCGATGGACATTCTGCTCCAATCTTCCATTATGAAGAAGTCGATGTTTCCTTGATTCCACCACGTACACGCGATTACTCCGCGAAGAAAGGAGATTGATTTAGTTGAGCGAGAACACTACAGCAGTAAAGGATCTCCAGCAGCAGACTGCACAGAAGACGGTCCGTTTTGAAATCCGACGTCAGGATACTGCTGAGTCACAACCTTATTGGGAAAGTTTCGAATTAGAATATAGACCGAATATGAACGTCATTTCTGCTTTAATGGAAATTCGTCGTAACCCGGTCAATGCAGAAGGTAAGCAAACAACACCAGTGAACTGGGAAATGAGCTGTTTGGAAGAGGTTTGTGGGGCATGTTCAATGGTTATCAACGGACGTCCGCGCCAATCTTGTACAGCACTTGTTGATCAGTTTACACAACCGATTAAACTTGAACCAATGAAGACATTCCCAGTCGTTCGCGACTTGATTGTTGACAGAGAATTCATGTTTGATTCATTGAAAAAAATCAAAGCATGGGTTCCGATTGACGGAACATATGACCTTGGTGAAGGGCCTCGTATGCCTGAGCGTAAACGCCAATGGGCATATGAACTTTCGAAATGTATGACGTGCGGCGTATGTCTTGAAGCATGCCCGAACGTTAACGACAATACGAACTTCATGGGACCTGCACTTCTATCACAAGTCCGCCTATTCAACACGCATCCAACTGGTGCAATGAACAAGGACGAACGTCTAGCGACGCTTATGACAGACGGTGGAATTGGAGAATGCGGTAACTCACAAAACTGTGTTGTTGCATGTCCAAAAGGAATTCCTTTGACTACTTCGATTGCAGCGATGAACCGTGCAACGAACGTACAAATGTTCAAAAACTTCTTCGGAAGTGACCATATGGTAGACTGATTTCAGTCTATTGCCCCGCTTTGGCATTATGCCTTGGCGGGGCTTTTTTAGTTTAGTAGGCTTCATTTATCAGGTGAGATTTGGTAGAATGAATCAATGTTCATTTTAATGAGGGAGATGATTCTAGATGAAAGCAGTGTACATAAAAGATTTATCAACATGGGCATCGGAATTTGTTTTTTTTGTTCCTGTGTCTGTTCGTTTTTCAGAGACGGATATGTATGGTCATTTGAACAATACGATACCGTTTATTTATTTTGAGCATGCGAGGATTGAGTTTTTAAAAGAAATCAGGCTTATGAATAACTGGCTTGATCCAAAGGGTGATACTTTTCCAGTCGTTGCTGATTTGCAATGTGATTTTGTGAAGCAAGTCTTTTTTGATGAACAGCTGAAAATATTTGTTAAAGCTGCGACAGTTGGCAACAGCTCTGTTGATATTCACTACATGGCGAAGAACAGTAAAGATGATATAGTCTTCACTGGACGGGGTACAATGGTTCAGATTGGCAGACAGACAGGCAAAGGTGTTCCGTGGTCTAAAGAGGAGAAAATACTTTTTGTTAACTAAATCAGCATGTAGCCGGCACAGCTCGCCGTTCCTTCACATATTTTAAAGTGAAAGTGGATAGGAGGGCGCGTCTTGATAGAGGACTCTAAAAACCGTTCTTTGCTTACGGCAAGAGAACGAGAAATTTTCAATCTGCTCGTTGAAGATCAAACGACAAAAGATATCGCGGGGCGGCTCGGAATCAGCGAAAAGACTGTTCGCAACCATATTTCGAACACAATTCAAAAGCTAGGTGTTTCTGGCAGAGCGCAAGCGGTAATCGAATTGTTACGGTTGGGAGAATTGCAATTGCGTTGAAGCAGGTGTAAATAATGAAAGGGCAATCATAGCTGAGTGTTAGTGATTGATTGATGCCTTGTAACAATAGCTGTTTGACCTGCATCATGCAGTCTTCAAGCAGCTATTTTTTTACTGTTTTTCCCAACGGTTTATTAGGTATTGCCATAAGCGGAGAAAAGGGGGACAATAGGTAAACAGTATTTGTTTTCAGGGAGCTGGTTCAGTTGATGGAAAATAACCCACCAAAAATTCAGTATACAGATGAAGTTGCACATATGGAGAAAGAATTACGTTATGTTGCAGCAATCATTAAACAACAAGGTCGTAGAATTCTTAGCAATTATACAATCACGCCACCTCAATTCGTTGCTTTACAGTGGTTATTTGAACATGGAGATATGACGATTGGGGATTTGTCGAACAAGATGTTCCTAGCATTCAGTACTACAACTGATTTGGTCGATCGGATGGAAAAGAACTCGCTTGTGAAGCGTGTCCGCAATGATCAAGATCGCCGAGTTGTACGAATTCATCTTCTAAGCGAAGGTGAGCGGGTAATCGAAGAAGTAATTGATAAACGCCGTCATTATTTGAATTCGGTGTTGGTAGATTTTGATGAACAACAAGTGAAGGATTTCTCAGATTTGCTGAGTAAACTACATCAAGAGATGAAAAAGGATTGAGGGATTTTAGTGGAAGCACCAATAGGAGTAATTGATTCGGGCGTCGGCGGACTAACCGTGGTTAAAGAGATGCTCAATCGACTACCACATGAACCCATTGTTTACATAGGGGATGATGCCCGTTGTCCATATGGGCCCCGGCCAATTGACGAAGTTCGGGAGTTTACAATGGAGATGGCATCAGCACTTTCCAAAAAGGGGATAAAAATGCTTGTCATTGCTTGCAATACAGCTACAGCTGTTGCGCTCGATGATATCCGCGCACGATTTTCATTTCCTGTCATCGGCGTTATCGTGCCAGGTGCAAGGGCGGCAGTTAATGCGTCTGGGTCAGGGAAAATCGCTGTGCTTGGGACTGCTGGAACAATTAAAAGTGGCGCTTATGATGATGCAATCCATGTTCTTTCACCGAATGCGATGGTTTACTCACTTGCATGTCCTGAATTTGTTCCAATTGTCGAAAGTGGTCAGTATAAGTCGGAAAGTGCAGGTATTATTGTTGAACGTACGCTGCGTGAACTGGTGGGTAAAGATTTTGATGCTGCGATACTCGGATGTACACATTACCCGTTATTGCAGCAACATATTACAGATTCGCTACCGAATAATGTGAAAATCATTTCATCCGCTGTAGAAACAGTATGTGATGTTGAGCGTATTCTACTATCTAATGGCATTGAACGCATTGCTGATAGCGCAGTGGCGCCTGTTTTTTATACAACAGGGGAGTCGGAAACTTTCCAAGGAATTGTTGAAGACTGGTTGTCGATTGAAATGCCTAATGTAAGCTATATTGAATTGTGAGAAACTCGGAAGTCCAGATTTGGACATCCGGGTTTTTGCGTATATGAAATGAGTTATGATAAGATGAATGCGCAATCTGAATGATGGAGGGTACATGATATGAGACATGATGGAAGAATGGCCGACATGATTAGGCCGGTAACAATAGAAACGGATTATTTAATTCACCCAGAAGGTTCTGTTCTAATTACGGTCGGAAATACGAAGGTGATTTGTACAGCTTCTATAGAAGAGCGGGTTCCGCATTTTTTGCGTAATAGCGGAAAAGGCTGGATAACGGCAGAATATTCCATGTTGCCACGCGCAACTGGACAAAGAACGCAACGTGAAGCTTCAAAAGGTAAGGTCAGCGGACGTACGATGGAGATCCAGCGCTTGATAGGTCGTGCTTTGCGCGCTGTCATCGATTTGGAGGCACTTGGCGAACGGACTGTTTGGGTTGACTGTGACGTAATCCAAGCAGATGGCGGTACACGTACAGCGTCGATTACGGGTGCTTTCGTCGCAACAGCAATGGCGATTTCAAAACTGCACATTGAAAAAGGATTAGCAAAATTCCCGATAACTGATTTCCTTGCTGCAACGAGTGTTGGGAAGACAGTTGAAGGCGAACTCATTCTTGATCTTGACTACATTGAAGATTCCTCGGCTGCTGTTGATATGAATGTTGTTATGACGGGCGCCGGCGCTTTCGTCGAGCTCCAGGGGACAGGCGAAGAATCGACATTTACGCGTATTGAGATGAACGGTCTTGTGGAGCTTGCAGAAGTAGGGATTAACCAATTAGTCGAAGTGCAGAAAGAGGCGCTTGGACTTGTTGCACAGTTAATCAAACCGAAGGGGCAAGATGAATCATGAAGGAAGTATTGATTGCCACGAATAATGCGGGCAAAGCAAGAGATTTTGAAACGCTGTTCAAACCACTGGGTGTAAAAGTTCTTACATTGAATGATATCGAAGGGGATATCGATGTAGAAGAGACGGGCGATACATTTGAGGCGAATGCGATTCTGAAAGCAGAAACGGTTGCACGCTTGCTCGGAAAAATTGTTATCGCAGACGACAGTGGACTTGAAATTGACGCGCTTGGAGGCGCACCAGGCGTCTACTCCGCTCGTTATGCGGGTGCTGTGAAGAATGATAGTGCAAATATCGACAAAGTACTAAACGAGCTAGGAACGACTTCTGAGGGCAATCGTGGCGCTAGATTCCGCTGTGTCTTGGCGGTAGCTGGACCCGGTTTGAAAACAGAAACGTTTTCAGGCAGCTGTGAAGGATTGATTCGTAAGGAACGACAAGGGTCGAACGGTTTCGGATATGATCCAATCTTTTTCGTGACGGCATTAAACCGGACAATGGCAGAGTTGTCAGCTGAAGAGAAAAATGAGATTTCGCACAGGGGAGCGGCATTAGGCCAGTTGAAACTTAAGTTACCACACATTATGACGGGTGTAGGTGATTCAGAATGAAGATTGTTGTTATGAGCGATTCCCATGGAGATAAAGAAACGGTGAAAGCCGTTTCTTCACTTTCTGCCGACGCGACTTTTCATTGCGGTGATAGTGAATTGTCATTCGATGATCTAGTTTTACATACAATGCATAGAGTCCGTGGAAACTGTGATAGCGATGCTAGGTTCCCAGCGTCCCTTGTGGTTGAGGTAGAGGGAAAGACGGTATTAGCTGTACACGGTCATGAGCACGATGTAAAACAATCGTTGATGAGGCTTTATTATTATGCAAAAGAATGTGGGGCAGATATCGTTCTATTCGGCCATTCGCATTTGTATGGTGCTGAGATGAAAGATGGAATTCTGTTCTTGAATCCGGGGAGTACAATGCAGCCACGGGGCGGGAAAGAAGCGACTTATGCTGTCGTGGAGTGGGATGAAACGGTGCGCGTAACATTTAAGAATATGGCATCGGAAACAGTAGATTTCATGGAAATGAAAAAGATTTAAAAAAGCGTTGACTTTATTCCTTAAGCAATATATACTAAGTATTGTCCTTAGGGAATGAACGAAAGTTTGTAACGCACGTCTCAGTAGCTCAGCTGGATAGAGCAACGGCCTTCTAAGCCGTCGGTCGGGGGTTCGAATCCCTCCTGGGACATAATGTAAATACAGTTAAAGCCTTGATTTGATAAGGTTTGAGACAGATTTGGGATTTGGTCAGGGCTTCGGTCACTGATGCAGAATCCCTTTTTTGTACCCTAGTATTTTTACGTATTATAAGAAACGATATCATCTTCCAATTCAACTGATTTGATGATTTTTTATTATGACGAAAAATACAGGATTATTTGATGTGGAACACAGTCATACCAATGTCTAACGTAGCTTGTTAAGCACTCAATCAGTGATTAACGTACAACTATTCATATGTTGAAAATCAGACTTTCGTTTAGTTATTTATGACAAGTAACTATAAGGGGGTCTTTTTATTTGGGTCAAAATTAGCGATTTAATTGACGACTTTAAAATGAATTAGCAAATTCTAGATCGAATAGATAAATATTATGAATACCTTTGGCGATGAATTATTTTACTAAGTTTTTAATGTTATACTGATATTTGTAAGGTTAGCAGTACACTAATAAGGTTTACTTCAGTATAATAAGGTATATTATATTTATTGAATAGATTCTTTTTATAGACAAGAAAAGTAGGTGAACAAAATGGGGAAATATCAATTGGATACAAAAGGTCTGGCAGCTGTGACAAAGTATCATGAAAAAAACAAGCCTACCAAATTTGATAAAAAGCAGCAACTTGAAAAAATACGTGCGGAGTATTTGAAAAAGAGGCAAAAACAAACAGATAAATAAAAGTAAGATATATCTTCAAAGTTATCAAAAATGGACCAATGGCAAAAGGCTATTTTAGAATTAGAGAGGGTATAATACTTGTTTAAGTATTTAATGTATTATAATTTGAATATTTAAAGAGGATTAAAGTAAAATCCTTCTTTTACATGAGCAGGTAGAACATTGATATAGGGCAAGTGCAAGGTCGAAGAATAGCTTGTGAGCGCTCCTACGAAGGTAAATGTATATAAATTGCTCAGGTGAGTTCAAAAGAGCGTATAGAGCAAGTTCAGGCGGTTGAGAAGCAAGAGAATACGAGTAGCAATGAGGCGAGGTAACCAAGTGTTTATCTCGTTTTTTTATTTTGTATTGTTAAAACAGCTAATGCCATCTGAGAACATCCTGTGAGCGTTCCTATGCTTTGACTTTGAATTGCTTTCATTGTTTCTCCTTATGAGCGCAACAATGAAAATTATTCTACCTTTTGTTCTAAGTTAAGAAAGACAAAGTTATTTTAATTCAAGGGGGAATTTTATTATGAGGGAAGTAGTAATCGTTGAATGTGTTCGAACTGCAGTGGGGAGAAGAAAAGGGGCTTTGACCAATGTACGGCCAGATGATTTGGTAGCGATTGTATTAGATGAAGTCGTGAAGCGTGCTGGGATTGATAAAGGCGAGGTGGAAGATGTCATTTTAGGTTGCGTAACCCAAGTGGGGGAGCAATCCATGAATATTGCGAGAACTTCATTATTAATTGCTGGGTTTCCGATTCATGTACCGGGCGTGACAATCGATCGTCAATGCGGATCGAGTCAACAGGCTTTGCATTTTGCAGCACAAGCGATTGCATCTGGTGATATGGACATCGTCATTGCAGGTGGCGTTGAAAGCATGACGCGTGAGCCGATGTTTTCGAGTGGACTAGGTAAAGGTCCGAGTAAGAAATTAACCAATCAATATGAAATTGTAAACCAAGGGATTTCATCTGAAAGAATGGCGAAAAAATGGAGTTTAACACGAGAAGAGTTGGATCAGTACTCTGTGAACAGCCATTTGCGGGCATTCGACGCCATTGAAAAAGGGCATTTCGAAAATGAAATTGTGCCTGTGGAAGTTGAGCAAGAAGATGGCACAACGACCATGTTTGCTGTAGATGAAGGGCCGCGTGAAGGGACGACATTGGAGGTTCTGGGTAATTTGAAAACAATCTTCGATGAAAACGGCGTAATCACTGCAGGGAATGCAAGTCAAATTAGTGACGGAGCCTCAGCTGTCCTGTTGATGTCCCGTGAAAAAGCGGAACAATTAGGATTGAAACCACGCGCCCGTATCGTTGCACGCTCCGTTGTCGGTTCGGATCCGACGCTTATGCTGACAGGTCCAATCGAAGCGACCAGAAAAGTATTGGAAAAAGCAGGTCTATCTATAAAAGACATCGATACCTATGAAGTGAATGAGGCTTTTGCTCAAGTTCCTTTAGCTTGGTTAAAAGATGTTGGTGCTGAATATGAAAAGTTAAATGTTGACGGGGGAGCCATTGCTTTAGGACATCCACTCGGAGCGACAGGAACAAAATTACTTGTTACGTTGTTAAATCGGTTAGAACGGAAAAATGAACGATTTGGTTTGCTAGCAATCTGTGAGGGAATGGGGATGGCGAATGCCACTGTTATTGAAAGATTGGAGTAAGTTCACTTGCAAGTCACTCGAATTTCAGGTGTTTTGTTAAAAGGATAGGAAAGTATAAGTTTTAAGACTGCCACAATCACTTAGATTGTGGTATTTTTCACTACTGTTTCAGTGCCCCCCTTGATTTCTTCCACAAAACGATCTGTCATTGGATATAAGGAAAAAACAAATCCAATGACCGGACTTAATCCACATACCATTACTAAAACTCCCTGCACGAATTTCTCAAAAGTAGTATGACTTTACCTGTGAAAATAGTTGGTGCAAAGACATCTGTAATAAAAGTATGGTAATGGGAAGATTAAAATGGCTGAGTATTCATCAAACTGTAATGTAAAGAACGTATCTTTCAGAGGGAAATTGGACGAGTCCTTTTAAAGGGAAGCGGGGTACATGAGAAACCGGATTCCTATTACTAGTTACATTACAAAGTAAGGAGTTGAACAAAATGACAATTACCAATTTCAAGAAGTTAGAGGAAATCAGACAAGCGCTCAATTCAAAGTTTTTCGAACGGGAGAATGAGGTTGAAGGGATTCTTATAGCTCTGCTCTCTAGACAACACATGCTCATGATTGGACCTGCAGGAACTGCGAAATCAGCTTTGTCGGTTGAATTAGCTAAAATCGTACAAGGAGCAGAGTACTTCCAGTGGTTGTTGACAAGATTCAGTACACCTGAAGAAGTGTTTGGCCCGTTGTCGTTAAAAGACCTCGAACTAGGCGTATACAAGCGTAATACGGCAGCTAAAATGCCTGAAGCTAATCTTGTTTTCTTGGATGAGATATTTAAAGCCAACTCTGCGATCTTGAATAGTTTGCTGACGATTATAAACGAACGGCTTTACTATAATAACGGAACGCCAGTAAAGGTTCCTTTGATGTCAGTAATTGGAGCTTCGAACGAATATCCTGAAGACGGAGAAGGACTTGAAGCTCTTTTCGACAGATTCTTACTTCGGTTCGAACTAGATTATATTGCAGATGAAACGAATTTTGTTTCTATGATGAAGGGCACCGGTCAAAATCAGGTAATGCCTTCCATGACTATGGATGAATTGATTCAACTTCAGTTTTTTGCGGATATGGTTACAATTCCGGATGAAGTGTATGAAATACTTTCGGAAATTCGTAATGAATTGCGGGATGAAGGGATACGTCCTTCTGATAGGCGGTTTAAACAGTCGCTTTCGGTACTTCAAGCGAAGGCGTTGATAAACCAAAGGCAAGTTGTGAAGGTGGAAGATATTATCATCCTTGAAAATACCCTGTGGGAAACAGTGGACCAAAAATATGCCGTGTCTGCCATTATTCGCAATCATTCACTAGATATTGTTACTCAGGCCCTCTATTCCATACGAAATGAAGCAAATGAAGTGTTCTACTGTATACAGCAGGATCATTCGCCAGAGGCTGGAATGGAAGCGACTCAAAAAATGAAAGCCTTAGTGGCTGATTTGAATAAGCTGAAGAGTAACAATCAAAGTCGGAAGGTTGATATCGACGCATTACTTGAAAAAGTGATCTTGATGGAACATGAACTCCTGGATAGTATTTTAGAACCGTGGTATTTTGATGCTCAAAATGAAAAGAAGGGGTCCACTAGCACCTTTTTCAAAATGTGAAAGGGAGTGTTCTTTGTGAAAAGTCTTACGAGTCACTATGAGAATCGTTCAGTATTGAATACGGATGCATTCGATAAAAGACGTTTTAAAGAAATTTTCGACATGTCTTTGGGCCTTCAACGAATAAGAGACGAAGGCTCCTTACCGATGTTTGAACCATTACTGGCTGATATTTGGGCTTCCTTATTTAAGATGAAACCTGAAATTAGGGCAAAAGACGTAGACAGTATTCTAGAGGTTAATAAATCATTGATGGTAAAAATCATGGCGGATGAATACTTTGTAAACTACCGAAGGTTCACCCGATTGGATGATTTGTTGTCAGCTATTTGCACGGTGAAATTCGGAGAGAAGACGAACCAATGGCTGGCTGACCAAAAAGAGGAAGATGAAGATTTTAAAAAACAGATGCAGGAAATTAACGCAATGCATAGGCAACTTCAAAAGCAGGATTGGCAAGAAGAGGCAGGAAATGATAGTCAGGTGTCAAAAGAGGATTTTACAGAAGCGATGACTAAATTTGATAAGAAATTGAACCAGATGCTTCAAAGCGACAGTCAGAGCTTTTCGCAAGCATTGGCTCAAGCCATGCAAGAAACAAAACAAGTGAAAGCGGGTCTGAAGTCGTTGCTAGGGGGCTACGGTGCAGGTAGCGGTGATGCAGAATTGAAAAAAATCCCTTTACGCGACCAACTAGTATTAGCTGAAAAAATGTCTACTGATAAAACGATGAAAGAAATAGCGGAATGGGCGGGCCGATTCAAACAGATAGCCCGTAAAAAACAGAAATCCATACATAGGGACTCTATGGAAAGAAGGGGAGTTACGTTAGGTAACGAAATAGAGAGGTTACTCCCGTTGGAATTTGGCTTATACATGCATCCAATAACGAAGAACGATTTTCTTCGTCGCTTTGTGGAAGGCCAGACCATGCAATATGAACAGAAAGGTCGTGAGGTATTAGAGAAGGGGCCAATCGTACTTTGTCTAGATCAGTCAGGGAGTATGTCCCACCTGGATACCCAATCCAAAGGTTTTATATTAACCCTTATGTCCATTGCAAGAAAGCAACGAAGGGATTTTTGCTTGATATTATTCTCCACTCGTACACAAATCCATAAATATGAAAAAGGTAAAATTAAAGGGTCAGATATGGTTAGTTTGGCTCGAACCTTCTTAGGTGGAGGTACGAATTTTGCCCTTCCGCTTGATCAAGCGATGAATGTAATTAACGAAAGTCAGTTTAAACAAGCCGATTTAGTTTTCGTTACGGATGGTGAAGACACTTTAAACGATTCGTTTCTATTAACATTCAACAAAAAGAAGAAAGAAAAGGATTTCAATGTTCTTTCTCTAGTGCTAGGAAGCAGTACAAAAATAGTAGAACAATTTTCAGATAGGGTTATTCAAATTTATGATTTCGATGATGCAGGCAGTTTTACTGCCTTTGAAATATAAAGATGTAGGTTTGTCGATTATCCATTTCCACTTGTTCGTTTACGGCTCGCTTTAGACAAAATGATCACGTCAACTTTACCGCGGGTTAAGTGTGGCTGGAAATGACTCTGTCATTTCCAGCCACACTTTTTACAGTAATCTTGTTGACAATATTAGTCCTCTGCGTACCTACAACGTTTAAGTGAATAATGCAATTGCTTTGGACAATGAAAGAATAACTACCTTCCTATTTTCGGGCGCACCACCTCTTTTAATAATGCTTTTCCTGCTTATTTTGGAAAAGATCTTACAAGTAATAGAGTGTTTGCCATATAGAAAGTGACACTTCCTTAAATTCGAAAAGGAAATGCTATTTAGAAGGAATTAGTAGCCAAAATTGCATCTTTGGCTACTCCTCACTGGATAGGAAAATGGTTATTCATTCATCCATAAAAGCTTTAGCATTTCGTGTATCTGAACTTTTGAAGGGCGACGGACGATTGTCCACGATACGATTAACGAAAAAAAGTATAGGGATGCGACGGAGTCACATCCCTATACATCAAAACATCTCGTTAATGGTATAGAAGCCGATCAGTCCAAAGTAATCCAAAAGTAACCATACAAGGAGCGCTTAGTAGAAGGGAAGGAGTCATTGGACTTGTTGAAGTTGACTAAGGTCTATTTAATACTTTTTTCTCTTGACCTCACTAAATAATATGCATTAATCCAGGAAGCAATTGGTACAATCAGTGCGATACCAATACCTGCACTAAATATTGTAATCATTTCACTTCCGAATATCTTTGAATTTACGATTTCTCCAATGGAATAAGATAAGTCCTTAAACCACAAAAGCAACGCCATATACCCTCCAAAAAAGGCGAAAAACAACGTATTTGTATTGGACCCTAGAATATCCTTTCCAATACTTATCCCAGATTTGAATAAGTCTTTTCTACTAATTGTTGGATGTTGAATAAATATTTCAAGCATAGGGGAAGTTATCGAAATGGCTACATCCGTAATAGCTCCAATTGTACTCATAATAATGACTGAAGCTGCAATTTTAACAAAATCCACACCAATATATAGAGAAAATATGGTCAGTTCATCGATTTCCTCTTCACCAAACCCTTGAATCATCGTGATTTTCGTTACCAGATTGATGAAAATCAATAAAATAACAATTGTGATGGCGGTAGAAAGGAATGCAGTTTTTGTTTTACTGTTCACTTCATTGATAAAAAATAGGTTAATACAACTAATAATCGTGCACCCAATAATCGTCAGTATAATTGGGTTTGCATTCGGGTCTGCCATGAACAATATGATAAGAAGGATGACACCGAAGTTTAGAAATAAGGAAATGAAGGACCTTGCTCCTTTTTTTCCGCCAATGACAATCATCAATATAAACAAAATGGTTGCTAGCCACATCAATACATTCATAATTTATGCCTCTTTCGATTCACAAAATAAATAGACGTGTATAAACCGATCGGAATTGCTAATACAATCCCAATGCCACCTGCCAACGCTCGCGCCAATTCTAAAGAAAGGTTCATAGAAAGGGCAAATGACAGTGAAGTATGATTTTTTATATATAAAATTATGACTGGAATGGAACCACTAATATACGCAAAGAACAAAATGTTAGTCATGGTACCCATAATATCTTTTCCAATTTCTAAACCAGACTTGGTCAATGCTTTTGTCGATATATTATTGTCTTTCTCGTAAAGTCCAAAGATGGAGGAAGACATTGTAATGGCGACATCCATCACGGCACCTAAAGAACCGACGAAGAGACCAGCCATGAATACCATTTCATAAGGGCGTGTCAGAAAGCTCATCTCCTCATATCGTAACCCATTTCCTGCAGTGAACCATATGACCAGATAGGCAATTAGTAAGGATATAAATGTACCTATAAGTGTTGCGACAATCGCAGCATAAGCTTTTTCATTAAAACCATTTACGAGTAACAATGAGGTGACGGTAAATAAAATAATAGTTATCCCGCATATCCATAGTAAACTGATAGTTGAATTGTTTACATAAACATCTAGTGCGAAAGATAGTAAAAGGGCATTGACTGCTAAACTGACAATCGAAAAAAACCCTTGCTTTTTTCCAATTAGAAGTAAAACAAAGATAAACACCCACATGATCATTAAAATGTATTTATCACGTTTAACATTACTTATACTTCCGGTTAAATCACGGGAATCCTTTGTTTGATTATCAATTGAAACAAATAATTCATTTCCTACTCGAAAAGCATGGTCATAAGCACCGGACGTTGAATATTTGTTCGATATATGAATTTGTTGTCCCTTTTCTTGTCCGTTTTTTATCTCGGCGATGATTTGCTGTGTGAACAACTGATCTGGATTGTTATGCATATCAACAACTTTAACTGAATCTTCAAGGGTGATCTCGATAATTTTAGCAATTGGTCGATCGTAAAAAGAATAATTAAATTGAACAAACAGCATAGAAGTAACAAAACAAACCGCTACAATGCTGAACATAAAAAAGTTTTTATTTAGCATTTTATTTAATCTGTTTATAACAACATTCAAAGAAAAACCTCCGACTAAATAGGTAGTATAGAGACTGTGCAATATATTTAATTATAGCATTAGTGCTTGCTACATTAGAATAGGGACTCAATCTATTCCATATTGTAAGATCTACATTAAAGGGAAATAGCCAGGATACCTAATGGGGGATGTCGGATTTTTTATTTATTGAAACTACATAGACAGTTGTGGATGAATGGAATAGTTAATCGTCTATTTTGTCTCTTGTGAAATAACGAGCAAATAATATACCAAGTATGTAACCATACATTATGTGCCCCCCAATCCAGTATGAAAATGAGGGAATACTAGAAAATGCAGGTGTTCTGTCAGAAAATGTGGTTGTAGGGAATAGTGCGATGCCAATGATGAAACAGACGAATGTACTTAAAAAAATGATTTTCTTACGAGATGAAACTTTTCTATAAACAATCAACAGATACAAACAAATCGCTAAAGCAATTGAGACAATTAGATGAAAACCTACTTCAACTAGTTCTGGGAAAATAAATGTGTTGATGTAAGGAATATAATCGACGTTTAGTAATAGCGTGTAAACTTTAAAATGAGTAATGTACTCAACAATTTTTAATAATGCAGCTAAGAATAAACCTGAAACCAGTCCATATAAACCAGCTTTTTGTAAACCCCGCTTTGTTAATAGCATATTTTCACTCCTTTCACATATTTATTTCCATTTAAGTGAATGATGTTTAGTTCCCTTCTCAGAGAGGTAAACTACATCAAGGTTAAAAAAGGGAGTAGATATTGATGAATGAAAAAAAAGCAGCACTGAAAATCCTGAAAGAGAGCTTTGTTGGAACGATGGCGACAGTTCAACAGAACAAGCCACACACACGATATATGACGTTTTTTAGTGATGAATTTACGCTTTACACCGCGACATCAAAACAAACACAGAAAGTAGATGAACTTGAAGAAAATCCACATACTCATATTTTAATCGGGTATGAAGGTAAGGGTATGGGTGACGAATATCTTGAAATAGAAGGTACTGTCAGTATTTCTGACGATGAAAGTATAAAAGAGAAAGTATGGAATAAGCATATGAAATCATGGTTCAGTGGTCCCGAGGATCCAGATCTTGTTATACTGAAAGTTTCACCCGTTTCAATTCGTTTGATGAATAAAAAAGGTGAAGAACCAATAGAGATTACACTGTGAATAGAGGGTACTGGCGTTAGGTGCTGGTACCCTTTTTTACAATATTATTATTAGCGTAAGGTATCTTCAATTGAACTGGTAACATGGATTGCCTGAAGTGTTTTGCTTTTTGCATAGTCAAGTGCGCCTATGCCACCTAGGTAAAAATCAATTTGTTTATTAGCCGCAGCGAACTGATCTAACTTCTTTAATAAGTCCGGATCATTTTCAAAAGGGATTGTAGTAGTTGCTGATAGAAGTACTTTTGTTGGTTTCAATTTTTCTACCAGTGCTTCAATAGAACCGGGAGCAGGAGAGGCACCTACCAATATTGTTTTCCAGCCTTTCATCATAAATTGCAATAAGAGTATGTGCAAAGGGATTTCATGACGCTCATAAGGGAGGCAAGCTCCCACGACTAAAGGAGCATCCTCACGGCATTGGTAGTTACGACGAATTTGCACTAAAAAGTCTCGAACGACAAGGCTTGAGACAGCCTCTTGGTATTCGCTCCATTCTTTCCTGTTCCATTTGTTCCCGACCTCATTTAAAAATGGAACGATAACGGATGCCAAAAAGTCTGCTAATCCAAAAGAATGATAGGCCTGTTGCAATACTAGACTTAATTCTAATTCATCACAGTGGGATCCTTTTTCTAAAAGTTGAAAGACATAATCATTTAGAACTTCTTGATGTTGAATGGACTGGTAAGTATCTTGAACAGCATCTAACAACATATTTCTTTCTTTTGTAAGCTCAACGGCACGCTTAACGGCATGTCCTTGCCCGGAAAGAGTCTTCACGCTTAACAGGGAGTTGATATCTACTTGACTATATATACGATAACCGTTTTCTAATCGTTTGGGTTGTACAAGCTTATAACGTTCTTCCCATTTGCGGATGACTTGTTTTGATAAGCCTGTCATGTCTGAAACTTGTTGAATAAAATACATTCCAATTAAGTCTGATGGAGTCATGATGTTTATTACATCCTTTCGACAAACTATGAGTCCTTGTGTAAGTATAAGGATTATCGAGATTTTGTACAACGTTGAGTTATTAACATTGTACAACGGGGATTTTCGATTGCTCATTAATCTACTTCTTAGCTAGGACTGCAGGTATTGGACCTGGCTTTCCAAACAAATAGCCTTGGAATAATTCGTATCCAACCTCGTTCAACCATTCGAAGTCTGCCCACTTTTCAATACCTTCAGCAAGAGGGATCGCACCAACTTGTAAGGCGGCGTTTAAAAACTTTTTGGCAGCTGCCTGTTTAGTAGGGTCATCAGAAACCCCCTGTACAAATTTCATATCTAGCTTCATATAAGTAGGCATTAATTGTTCGAGTACTTCAATTGTACTAAAGCCCTCTCCTACATCATCCAGCGCATAATGTAAGCCTCTATCTCTGTAATATGTCAATATTTTTTTCAAATGCTCTATATCATCTACGCTTTCTGTCTCAACTACTTCAAATACTAATTGAGAAAAGGGGATACCCAACTGAGTTGCAAGTTGCACTGTTGTTCTTAGACAATGTTCTGGCGAGTAGATTGAAGTTGGGATGAAGTTTATGAATACTTTCTTCCGAATAGCGGCGGCGTTCCTAACTGCAGTCATTCTGCAAACACGATCTAGCGCATAGGTACGGTTTCTTTTTTTCGCAGCTTTAAATACTTCATAAGGAGCCACGGAATTTCCGTCATCATTCCGGAATCGCGCCAACATTTCATAAGCAAAGACTTCTTGTCTCCCTGTAACAATTGGCTGTATGTGGAATGTGATGTTGTTTTTGAGTATGACCTGGTCAATCCACTTTATTTCTAGTAATTCAATTACTTCATTGATTGGTTTCCATTCACTACCATCCACTTTGAAGTATATAGACTGTATTTCCATTAAGTCGCTGAAATAATCATATAGGCCTGCAACTGCAGTTTCTCTTACAACAATGATATTTTCATGTGTATTGACCAATAAGTCGTTTGATTTAAGATAGGACTGAAGTTGAGGAAGATGTGCTAAATTATTTTCTCCAGAAATAAGGATTTTGTAAAAAAGCTCTGTTGGGTTACATGAAGTACATTTATGCATAGACTTTCCTCCTAATTTATATATAACTATCTAAACCTAGTATATATCAAAATTCATAACTTGTATAACCTTTGACTAAAATGGCTATACAGGGGTTTGACAATGGTTTATTACTCTGGTAATAATAGAGTTAAGAAATAGAATATATTCGAAAAGTAATGAACGGGGGAATTAGTTTTGAATCGATTAATGAAATGGGTAAAAAATAATGTTGAAGAATCGCAGAATTCTGAACTAGTCCAGGTAATTAAAGCAATTGGAAATGATACAATTAAAGTAGCAACTACAGCAGATAGTCTGCATCAAACGGCATTGCAATCATAAGTCCGAAAAACTAGATAAGGATGTGAAAAAATGTTTTTAGCTTTAAATGAAATCAAGAAAAATAAATTACGTTTTACGTTAATCATTGGTGTGTTAATGCTCGTATCTTATTTAGTGTTTTTTCTGTCTGGTCTTGCAACAGGCTTGGAAAATCTGAACCGAGAATCAGTTGATAAATGGAAAGCAACAGCTATCGTTTTGACAGAGGAATCGGATAAAAGCATGTATCAATCATCTCTAACAATTGAAGAGGTAAATGAAATAGATGCCGTAGAAATTGCCGTAATCGGTCAAATAAATGCTGTCGCCGGCAATGGTGATCAAAAGACGAACGTATCCATTTTCGGGATCAACAAAGATGAATTCATTATGCCGAAAGTGACGGAAGGCGGGGTTTTTGTTGGTGACAATGAAGTCATCGCCAGTGATGCATTAAAAGAAGATGGATTTAAAGTAGGCGATGAATTGCACTTATCTTCATCTGCCCAAGTTTTAAAAATTGTAGGTTTTACAGACAAAGCAAGGTTTAATGCAGCCCCAGTTTTGTATGGGGATTTAGCAACTTTCCATCGTGTGAAATTCGGTGAAGCGGCCGAAGCAAATAAAGAAAGCATAAATGGAATAGTCGTTCGTGCTGATGAACTAACAGCTATCACTAAGAATGATTCACTGGAATCAATTGAAATTGAAACATTCATACGGAATCTACCAGGGTACACGGAACAGAATTTGACATTAAACTTCATGATTTATTTCTTGTTTGGTATTTCAGCGGTCATTGTAGCAATCTTCCTTTACGTTTTGACCGTCCAGAAAATCAGCATGTTCGGCGTCATGAAAGCACAAGGTATTTCGAATAGTTATCTGTCACGATCAGTCATTGCACAAACATTCATATTAGCCGCAATTGGTGTAGCTGTAGGTTTTGTGTTGACCTTAATCACCGGTGCATTTTTACCAAGTGCGGTTCCTGTAGCATTCGATCTCGTTACGATGCTCATCTACGGAATTGTTCTGATTGCAGTTGCGATAATGGGTGCGGTGTTCTCAGTTCTTACAATTGTTAGAATCGATCCATTGAAAGCGATAGGAGGGTAAAGGATGGCAGTTTTAGAATTAAAACAAGTGAAAAAGACATTTGGTAGTGGCCATAAACAAGTAGAAGCAATGAAGGTAACAAACTTCTCAGCAGACAGGGGAGAGCTAATTGCTATTATCGGTCCGTCTGGTTCGGGTAAAAGTACATTCCTTACGATTGTTGGGGGACTTCTTACACCGACTTCGGGTGAAGTAATCATTAATGATAAAAATTTAGGGGCTTTAAATGAGAAAGAACGTTCAAAAATTCGGCTGAAGGAAATTGGCTTCATATTACAAGCGTCGAACTTAATTCCATTTTTAACGGTTGCCAATCAGTTAAAATTATTGGACCAAGTAAAGAAAGAGAATATGACAAAAAAACAGCTTGAAGAACTTTATGAAGACTTGGGTATTGGTGACTTACGGACTAAATATCCGTCAGATTTATCTGGAGGTGAACGCCAGCGGGTGGCAATTGCCAAAGCTTTATACAGCAATCCTTCCATTATTTTAGCTGATGAACCAACAGCGTCCCTAGACTCAGATCGTGCCTATGAAGTAATGGAACTATTGAAAAATGAAACGAAGAACAAAAACACTACGACTATTGTCGTCACACATGATATACGTCTGGTGGACTATTGCGACAAGGTTTACAAAATGACGGACGGTGTACTTGTTCAAGAAGAATAAAGATGACTGAATGGAGTAGTAAGCCCAATCATCATTACTTTGCTTCTGTTATTTGTATCAGAAGTAGCTAACTGTACCTTTGCTCGAAAATAAGTATAAGAATCATCCCGAATTCGCCGACTATGCAATGAAAACAAGTAAATTTGTTCCAATGCCTCCAAAGAATATTAACTAAATGGGACATACTACTGGGAACTGATATGAAGGATGAGATGTAGTTGAAAAAAATAGTCGTTTGGTTCAGAAAAGATTTACGTTTGCATGACAACCCAGCGTTGTGGGAAGCTGCCCAGCAAGGAATTATTATTCCTGTTTTTATCTGGCCAGAAAAAGAAGAGCGCGAAAACGCAACGAGTGATGCGGGGAAATGGTGGCTTCATCATTCAGTGATTGCCTTGGAAAAAAAGCTTGAATCGATTGGCTTGTCACTTATTATAAGACGGGGCAACAGTTTGGAAGAGCTTTCTTCAATTTGTAAACAAACGAAAGCGGATGCAGTCTTTTTTTGCGAGAGATATGAGCCTTCCATAATTAGAAGGGATAGTACGATTATTAAAAGCCTACTTTCTAATGGGACGGAAGTTCGTTCATTTTCCTCAAATCTGCTTTTCACACCTAGTGACTTATTGAATCAAAAAAATGAACCTTATAAAGTATTTACGGCGTTCTGGAAAAGAACGATGCGTGAATCGGTCAATCGTCCACTTCCAATACCAGTTGATATTGTACCTTACGACCAAGTTCTTCCGACTTTACGAGTAGAAGAACTTGGTTTGTTGTCAGCGAATCGCTGGGATGAAAAGTTCCATACGCACTGGGAGCCGGGTGAAAAGGGGGCCATTACTATATGGGAACAATTTACTGGCGAAGGTCTCAGCCGATACGCTAAGGATCGTGATATCCCCTCTGCAAATACGGTTTCATTTTTGTCGCCTCATTTAGCTTGGGGAGATATTAGTGTTAGGGCAATTTGGCATTCAGCTAAGGGAATGATTGAAATGGAATCGGAAGAATATATGCATTCATCCATCGATGCCTTTTTGAGGCAACTAATATGGCGTGAGTTCGCTTATTACCAGCTTAATCATTTCCCTACAATGTTACATGCACCTATACGTGAAAAATTTTCAGTATTTCCGTGGCAAGGGTCCAATGAAGAATTTGCAAAGTGGCAAAAAGGTTTGACGGGTTATCCGCTTGTCGATGCAGGAATGCGAGAATTATGGGAGACGGGTGTAATCCATAATCGGGTTCGCATGGTCGTGGCTTCATTTTTAGTAAAACACTTGCTCATTTCTTGGGTCGAAGGATCCAAGTGGTTCAGTGAAACGCTTGTTGATTTTGATGCGGCTAGCAATGCAATGGGCTGGCAATGGGTGGCTGGCTCAGGAATTGATGCAGCGCCGTACTTCCGAATATTTAATCCGATTCTACAAAGTCAAAAGTTTGATCCGGATGGCCTATACATCCGGAAATGGGTTCCAGAACTTGCAGAATTCCCTTCCAAGTATATTCATGAGCCCTGGAAAGCACCCACAAATTTACTACATGAATCCGGCATCGTACTTGGAAAGACGTATCCGTTCCCTATCATTGATCATTCTTTTGCCAGAATCCGTGCGTTAGAAGCATATGCACAAGTCAAAAATAAATCATAAAAATGGACCGTTTTCTTGTAGCTTAGGAACTATAAAATCACGTACTGTGGATAAGCTGCAACATAGAGATTTTACGTCCAGATTCTAGCTGCATGCCCCACACGACAGGATGTTGCGCTACAAGTATTGCCAACGGAGGAGTTAGTTGTATAATTAATAAATTGAATAGTTTAAGTTTGTATAGCATTTCTTTGTAATGAGGAATGCTATTTATCTTTGTCTAAAAGGAATAGGGTAATTATATAACAACGATAATATAACGTAATTTGATAATATTTTATTGTTAAACGATAAGTGGTGTGTTAAAGTAAAATTAATAATTAATAAGTGAGGTGCTTTTTATGAAACGAGGAACAACACTCTTTTTAAAGATAGCTATTATTCTTATTGGAATCCCAGTTCTTGCTTTGTGCATATTTTTGGTGCCTGTGATAGCCAGTTTTGCAGCAGAATTGTATCCAGATATTGTTTATATGAAATATCTTGTATTAATTGTTTTGTATTCATCCGCGATACCTTTTTACTTTGCTTTGTATCAAGCTTTTATACTTTTAAGCTATATTGACAAGAATGAAGCTTTCTCTCATTTATCTGTAAAGGCTTTAAAGACTATCAAAAACTGTGCAATCACAATCAGTATTTTGTATGTGGTAGGCATGCCACTCTTTTATCTCGTGGCGGAGAAAGATGACGCCCCAGGTATCATAGTAATCGGATTGATCATTATTTTTGCATCTATGGTAATTGCGGTCTTCGCTGCTGTTCTTCAAAGGCTTTTACAAGTAGCCATCGATATAAAATCAGAAAATGACTTAATAGTCTGAGGTGAGAACAATGGCGATTATAATCAATATTGATGTGATGTTGGCTAAAAGGAAAATGAGTGTTACAGAACTTTCTGAGCGGGTTGGAATAACGATGGCTAACATTTCCATATTGAAAAATGGAAAGGCAAAGGCGATTCGACTATCTACTTTAGAAGCTATTTGTAAGGCTTTGGACTGTCAACCTGGGGATATTTTAGAATACCGAAGTGATTTAGACAACCAAGATTAATATATATATTCGGCACTACTTATTCTGGGGAAACTAGGCGGTGAGTCTCGCCCGTATAACGAACAAATCAAGCGACAATGCGGTATTGGAAGAACACCGCTTTGTCGCTTGATTTTCGAGTATGAAGAAATAACACCATGAATATCTTAGTGGTGTTATTTTCATTATCAATTCTATTCTATTCGTAAATGAAAGACCAAAAAAAGTGTAGCCAGTGCTGTTAGATTAGGATTTATAAGTTCATTAATAGTTCGCCCAGTTGAATTGCAGTCCGACTTAAACAAAATCAGGTTATGATCTGCACCCCAATGAATAAATCGAGGTGCAGTTTTCTATGCCAACAATTCCTTATACCCTATATCTTATAGCTAATCCTTTTAAGAAATTCCTAGCATATCTATCCAGGCACTCTTTATAATTCTTGTGTCCTTCTTTTCTTAATACAGCACCTAATTCACCTTTTGTTATAGTGATTCCAGCTTCCTCTAATATTTCAAGCATATCGTCACTTGTCAATTCCAGTGCTATTTTCACTTTTTTTAGAAGGATATTATTAACACTTTCATAATTCTTTATAGCCAGTGCCGGTTTTTCTGCTTGTCCTGGTTTTGAATCTTGTTGCCCTCTTTTAAAAATTATAAAGCCATTTAAAAATGAATCTAACATACTATTACTGCATTTTAAAGCCCCTTCATTTTCAGCTTCATTATGGTAATTGTCATCTGATTTTATGAGCAACATTGACACTTCTTCTTGCGTTACTTCAACGCCGCCAAGTTTAAATATCTCTACCATAATCGTGTCTTTTATATCTAGAGCATATCTTAATCTAATTAATATATCATTATTATTCATCTAAAAAAACCTCCTGTAAAATTCCCGCATTTACACAACAGCTTTATCTTTTTTAACAAAGAAAAAGGCAATTGAATTTAACTTAATAATAGCACATAAAAGCAGTTTAACCTTTTTTTTGTTATATCAGACTTTGAAAAAAAACGAATACCTGTCTTCATTAAAGATGTAGAATAAGGCGAGTGTAAAATCGTGCCTTTCCTCATTAATGAAATCCCTATATAATATAGTAGAAACTTCAATGCTGGTACCGGTTGCGGACAGCGTTAAATTAGTGAAAATTATTCTTAGTGAAGGAACAGGTGTATACATATGAGTTTATTGACTGTAGCAAATTTAAGCCATGGCTTCGGGGATCGCGCGATTTTCGAAGACGTCTCTTTTCGTTTATTGCAAGGAGAGCATATCGGGTTAATCGGTGCCAATGGCGAAGGAAAGTCAACGTTCATGAACATTATTACCCGCAAGCTAGAACCAGACGCGGGTACAGTAAGTTGGGCGAAGCGGGTGCGGGTGGGGTATTTGGATCAGCATGTTGCGTTGAAACAAGGGATGAGCATTCGCGATGTGCTGCGGACCGCTTTTCAATATCTTTATGACCAGGAGACGGAAATGAACGCGCTCTTTGCCAAGATGGCTGAGGTCGATGCAGATGAACTGGAGGCCCTTCTTGAAGAGACGGGTCAGATGCAGGAAGAACTGACGAACAATGATTTTTATATCGTTGATTCCAAAGTTGATGAAGTAGCGAATGGACTAGGATTGAATGAATTTGGTCTGGATCGCGACGTTCATGATTTGAGCGGGGGTCAGCGAACAAAGGTGTTGCTTGGTAAGTTATTATTGGAAAAACCAGACATTCTCCTTCTTGATGAGCCGACGAACTATTTGGATGTTGAGCATATTGACTGGCTACGCAATTATTTACAGAATTATGCGAATGCGTTTATTTTGATTTCCCATGATATACCGTTTTTGAATAGCGTAATTCAGCTTATCTACCACATGGAAAATCAGCAGATCAGTCGATATTCTGGGGATTATGATGAATTTTTGCGCGTTCATGAGATGAAGAAGCAACAAGTGGAAGCCGCCTATAAGAAGCAACAGAAGGAAATTTCAAACCTTAAGGACTTCGTAGCACGTAACAAAGCGAACGCCGCGACTAGTAAAATGGCCATGTCCAGGCAGAAGAAGCTAGATAAGATGGATGTTATCGAATTAGATGCCGAAAAACCGAAGCCGCAATTCTCCTTTAAACAGGCACGGACTCCGGGGAAATATCTGTTCGAAACAAAGGAACTCGTGATTGGCTATGAGGAACCGTTGTCGAAGGCCTTGGATCTGACGATGGAACGCGGGCAGAAAATTGCTTTGTCGGGTGCAAATGGTATTGGGAAAACGACTCTTTTAAAAAGTATTCTCGGAGAAATCCCTGCACTCGCCGGTTCTGTTAACCGTGGTGACCATCTGGAAATCGGGTACTTCGAACAGGAAGCGAAGTCGGAAAACAACAATACTTGCCTCGAAGAAGTATGGGAAGCTTTTCCGCATTTTACGCAATACGAAGTACGTGCTGCCCTTGCACGATGTGGATTAACAACCAAACATATTGAAAGTAAGGTAAAAGTGTTAAGTGGTGGAGAAAAGGCAAAAGTACGGCTTTGTAAATTAATCAACAGCGAAACGAATTTGCTCGTCCTTGATGAACCGACAAATCACCTTGATAGAGACGCGAAAGAAGAATTGAAACGTGCCTTAAAAGAATATAAAGGCAGCGTACTGTTGATTTCGCATGAACCTGATTTTTATGAGGGCCTTGTAACCGATGTTTGGAACGGTGAAAATTGGACGACTAAGATGTTTTGATTGGCTTGAACGTAGGCACCTGAAATTAATTCGAAACAGAAAATGAAATGAACAAAAACCACTTACAATTTGCGAATTGTAAGTGGTTTTTGTTTGGTTATTTTTGATAACCTCTTCATTTGCACCGATAAAATAGTACAAATCGCAAACTTACATCAATCTACGTAAACGGATCGATTCCATTCCATACCTTTCTCTTGCCGAAAATCACCTCTTTTCCCGAAAAGCTAAAAAAGTATAGTAAATGTTAAAATAGTGCTATTGATAGCGCTTTCATATTGAATTTTCAGAGTTTATGATTAAGTAGTAACTACTTGTTATTCAAAAAGAGAGGGGTAAAAAAATGCTTAAGAAATTCAAGGGGTTAACATTTTTGGCAATCTTGATGGTGTTCGCACTCGTAGCCGCTGGATGTAACAATGATGGAGGTAGTTCGGTTGATGTAGGAATTGTGTTACCGACGAAGGATGAACCTCGATGGGTACAGGATGAGCAGCGTTTCAAGGATGCATTAGCAGATTCAGATTATTCGACGGAAATTTTATTTAGTCAAGGGTCTTCAGCGAAAGAGAAAGAAAACGTAGAGGCATTATTAAATAAAGGCATCAAGGTATTAATTATCACTCCTCATGACGGTGCAGCTGCTGCATCTGCGGTAGAAGCGGCGAAAAAAGAGGGGGTAACTGTTATTGCATATGACCGTTTAATTACAGATACGGATGCAGTGGATTATTATGTAACATTCGATAGTTTAGCAGTAGGTGCTGCACAAGCACAGTATTTAGTAGACAATGCACAGGGGTCTGACGTTCCACTTTACCTTTACGCAGGAGCGGCTTCAGATAACAACGCATTCTTATTCTTCGAAGGAGCTTGGAAAGTGCTTCAACCTAAAATTGCAGATGGTACCTTTAAAGTTGCCAACTCAAGTGAAGCAGAGGCATTAAAAGGTTCATCGGATCTTTCGCGTGACCAATTAGGGAAAATTATTGGTCAAATTACAACGAACTGGGATGCAAACGAAGCGAAAAACAAAGCGCAAACACACTTAACAGCTGCGGGCGACGACCTAAAAGGTGATGTTGCAGTTCTAGCTCCGAATGATGGAACAGCTCGGTCAATCGCAGACGTATTTGCCTCTGACAGTGCAATTTCAAACTACTTTGTGACAGGGCAAGATGCAGAGAAAGCATCTATCCAATACATCATCGACGAAAAACAATCGATGACTGTGTTCAAAGACGTTCGTGCATTGGTAAAAGATGCGATGGGAATGGCAGTTGAAATCTTAGATGGCAATACACCAGAAACAACAGGTTCTTATGATAATGGTTCAATTGAAGTTAAAGCGAAACAAACGAACGTCATCGTGGTGAATAAAGACAACGTGAAGTCCGAGCTAATTGATTCTGAATACTACGAGGCAAGTGAATTCACAGGCTTAAAGTAAACGTTTCACATTGGGAAAGGAAAAGTAGTGATAGTGTAATCTATCACTATTTCTCCATTTCTATTTTGTTGGGTTAGGGAGGCGATGGAATGAGCGACTATATTTTAGAGATGAATGACATATCTAAAGAGTTCCCGGGAGTCAAGGCCCTATCGAACGTGAATTTCAAGGTGAGAAAAGGAGAGATTCATTGTTTGGTCGGTGAGAATGGTGCAGGAAAATCTACGCTGATGAAGGTATTGAGTGGAGTCTATCCATATGGCACATACGATGGAGATATCGTATTTGAAGATCAAGTTCAACAGTTCAAAGAGATTAGCGATAGTGTGAAAGCTGGAATTGGCATCATTTATCAAGAGTTGGCACTTTTTCCTGATTTGGCTGTCTATGAAAATATATTTGCAGGCAACGAAGTGAAGAAAGGTCCTTTCGTTGATTGGAATCAAACAATCGTTCAAGCTACGCAAATACTGAAAAAAGTAAAGTTGAAAGTGACACCGGAAACACTGATCAGGGAATTAAGTGTAGGAAAACAACAGCTCGTTGAAATTGCCAAGGCATTAAGTAAAGATGTCAATTTGCTAATTTTAGATGAGCCGACAGCAGCACTGAATGAAGATGATAGTGAAAATCTATTAAAACTCCTAAAGGAACTAAAAAGCCAAGGAATTAGCTGCATTATGATTTCCCATAAGTTGAAAGAAGTTATCGAAATAGCTGATAAAGTAACGGTTTTACGGGACGGAAAGACGATTTGTACGCTAGATGCGAGTAAAGGGGAAGTAGCGGAAAATCTCATCATCAAAAACATGGTAGGACGTGAAATTGAGGACATTTATCCGAAACATCCAGATAAGAAAATCGGGGATACGGTCCTTAAATTGACTAATTGGTCAGCATATGACACGCAACTAGGAAGAAATGTTGTGAAAAACATCAATCTTCACGTTAAAAAAGGCGAAATTATTGGGATTGCCGGTCTGATGGGGTCCGGTCGTACAGAGCTTGCCCTTAGCATTTTTGGGAATCCGAAAAACTATAAGCTGCAAGGCAATCTGGAAATCCAAGGGGAACCAAAAGTGCTGAAGCATACAAGTGATGCGATTAAGGCTGGTATTGCGTATGTGACGGAGGATCGAAAAGGAGACGGCTTATTTTTATTGCAGGATATTAAGAGCAATGTCTCGGCCGCACATCTGAAAGGGATTTCGAAGAAGGGGATTCTCAATTTAAATGAAGAAGTGAAGGTTGGTAAAGAGTACAAAGACTCGTTGTATATTAAAGCGAGTTCACTAGAGCAAATAGTTGGCAAACTGAGTGGTGGAAATCAGCAAAAAGTATCGCTCGGGAAATGGTTGTTTACTGGACCTAAGATCTTGATCTTAGATGAACCAACAAGAGGAATTGATGTTGGGGCGAAATTTGAAATTTATACAATTATGAATCAGCTGATTGACGAAGGTATGAGTATTATTATGATTTCCTCTGAACTTGGTGAGGTACTAGGGATGAGTGATCGTATCTATGTTATGGCAAACGGTGCCATCAAAGGAGAATTGACGATGAAGGAAGCGACACAAGAAACAATTATGGAACTTGCGACGCAATAGGGGGGATAAAGATGGAGTTTTATAAAGAAACTAAAGCGCTCGTCAAAGCCAATATTCGAGATTACGGGATGTATATTGCGTTAATCGTTATTTTGTTAACATTTACGATTATGACGAACGGCTTGTTTATGTCGTCTCGAAACATTAGTAATTTACTAGATTCTGCCGGTTATATTGCGGTTTTGGCAGTTGGGATGACCCTAGTTATCGTCATTCGTCACATTGACTTATCGGTTGGCTTTTTAGCAGGATTTTTAGGTGCAATTACAGCTATATTCTTGACACAAATGGGCATATCGGTATGGATCACTATTCCAGTTATTTTACTATTAGGTGCCATCATTGGATTATTTAACGGGATGTTAGTTGCTAAAATTGGAATTCCATCATTTGTTGCTACGCTAGCTGGGATGTTGATTTTCCGCGGTGCGCTCCTTCAGGTCACAGAAAAAACGGGAACGATTATTGTTAGGGATGAACAATTCAATGCGATTGGAAATGGATTTATTCCATCGATTATGCAAATTAATGGCTTGCATCTACTTACGTTATTAGTAGGATTTGTCGGAGTTCTATTTTATATTTACAATGAAATCTCCAATCGTCGCAACAAATTGACGTATGGCTTTGATGTAATGTCTAAGGGAATCTTTAGCGTAAAGCTTGTATTAATATCAGCGATTATTGCTTACATTACTTGGATTTTAGCTGGCTATAATGGATTTTCTTGGACGGTTGTCATTATAATAATCGTTGTCCTAATTTATCACTTCTTAACGACTAAAACAGTACTTGGTCGTCACATTTATGCAGTCGGTAGTAATCCGGAGGCCGCGCATTTAAGTGGGATCAATGTACAAAAGATTACATATATCGTCTTCGGTTCCATGGGGATGCTCGCGGCGTTATCTGGAATTCTATTTACATCTCGACTCCAATCGGCAACGACCACAGCTGGAACTCTCTTTGAGCTTGATGCGATTGCGGCGGCATATGTGGGGGGAGTATCTTCTGCAGGTGGTGTCGGTAAAGTGACAGGTGCTATTATTGGTGCCATCGTGATGGCCTCGTTATCGAGTGGGATGAACTTACTTGGTGTCGGAATATCCTATCAATATATGATCCGCGGTGGTGTTTTAGCTGGAGCAGTAATCTTTGACGTTATGACACGTAAGCAACGGGCTTAAAAGAGAATAGCAGCATAACTTGGCATCCTATTTGTAGGGTGCCTGATGTATTTGTAAGTCATTGTTAATTCCTTGACAGGTGATAAGATGATAGGAACAGGCTTAAGGAAAGGGTAAGGAATATGCGAAAAAAATTTGTATTTATACTTGTCGTACTCATTATGATTTTTAGCTATTTGACTATTGCGTCCGCAACTAAGGCGCTTCGTTCAACTAGTGATAGGCCTGCTAACCTTCCCTTTGTCTCGGACTCTATTCGTCTTGTACTCATTACGCAAGAGCTTGATACTCCATTTTGGAATAAGGTCGGCCAGGGGGCATTGAAGCAGGCACAAAAAGAAAACGTGCAGCTTGAAGTGTGGGGAAGCTATGGCAACAACCAAGATGATTTTTTGAAGACAATGGAGGTTGCGATTCATTCAAAGGTGGATGGAATTATCGTACAGGGCCTAGATAACGAAGAATTTAAAGAGCTGACAAAGGTTAAGGCAGCTTTTTATGGGATTCCTGTCATTACCGTCGCGAATGATGTGCCAGTGGAAGAGAGCTTGCGAAAAACATATGTTGGTTCAGATCAGTTTGAGGCAGGAGAAATGGTTGCTCGACAATTGATAAAAGAAATGGGCACGACAGGAGGAGTGATTATTCTTGGTGATCAAGAGCAAGCGTATTATCAAAAAGAACGTCTAGCTGGTATTGAGGATGTATTAAGTAAGTACCCAGACATCGAAATGATTATTAGAGGGACCGCAGATGCAAAGGAACAAGTAATGGCGACGACACAACAGTTAATGAATGAAGTGCCGCGAGCTTCTGCATTTATAGCCATCAATGCAAATTATGCAGGGCCGATGATTCAAGAAATCGGAAGACGCACTCAAGTAGAGCCGTATTATATTTATACCTTCGATGATGGGGTTGGGTCAACTGCCCTCTTAGAGCAAGGCATGCTCGATGGGATTTTGGCGCAAAAGCCAGAAGAGATGGGCAGTGAAAGTGTGAAGCGGTTGATGCAATGGATTTCAGGCGAGACCGTCCCGCTCGATTCAAATGGTTATCTCACCGAAACACGCATGGTTAAGGCGGAAGGTGAAGAACCATGATGACGATTCAAAAAAAAATTTGGATACTCGTTTCCGTTGTGTTGCTGATTATGGGGATTATTTGGCTGGCGCTTACACACTATAATCAGAAGACCCAGGAACAATCCAATGATATTTTACAGCGCTATTTGCGGATGAATGAAGTGACCACTGCTAGCCAACGAATAATTACCAATTTAAATAACTATTTACTCGACCCAACAGAAAAGCATAAGCAACAGATAGAGAAAAGCATAGTCGTTATTGAAGCGGTACAACAGGATGTAGCGGAGCTGAGAAATGTGGAAAATGCGTTTTCAGTCACCAATTATATTCATTTAATCGATAGCCTTATTGAGACGACGAATCGCTCCATTATGTTTTCAGAGAAGCAAGAAATGGAAGGGTCGACCAATGAGTTTAATGAAGCAAATCGTATTTCTATGTACATATCTGAAATGACCTTGACAATCTTGGATCAAGAGTTGAAGACCTCCAACCGATTTTATCGAGATATTATCAAGCAATCGGAGGAGCTGAAAAGGTTAGGAATTTGGTTATTGCTTTTAATTACCGTCGTGTTACTATTGGCCATTTATTGGTTTTCACTTAGTATTACGCGACCAATTCATCAGCTCACTAAGGCTGCTAATGAATTGTCTCAAGGTCGTTTTAATCAACGGATTGAAGTGCAATCGAATGATGAGATAGCCTTTTTAGCACAGACCTTTGATGAGATGCGGATAAATATTAATGACTTAATAGTGGAAATTCAACAAAAGGCTCAGCTTGAGCATGAACTTCAGCAAAGTAAGTTGTTGTTGAAGGAGAGTCAATTTAGAAGCTTGCAGAACCAGATAAATCCACATTTTTTATTCAACACACTGAACACATTGTCGAAAAAGGCGTATTTAGATGGTGCGGAGGAGACGAGTGATCTTATAGTCAGTGTAGCGGGCTTACTACGTTATAATTTGAAGCGCATTGATCGCTCTGTGACGTTGTTTGAAGAAGTGGTTGTTTTGAATCAGTATATGGAAATTCAAAAGGCGCGTTTTACGGATCGCTTACAATTTAAGTCTGACATCGACAAATCTTGCTTAGATGTGAAGATTCCGGGACTAACGCTTCAGCCCATTATTGAAAATGCAGTAATCCACGCGATTGAGCCGGAGCAAAATGGAGGCACTATTTGGTTCAGGATTAAGAAGAATGGTCCATGGGTCATCATTGAAATCGAGGATAGTGGACAAGGGATGTCCCGTGAGAAAATGGAACAGCTGCTGAAGGGACACATCGAACCTATCGAAGGACATTCTACAGGGATAGGCTTTCAAAATGTGGTGAAGAGATTGCATTTGTTTTATGGAATCGAGGATTTGGTCACGATTGATAGTAGGGAAGGTCGGGGGACAAAGGTGGTCATACAAATTCCGAGTGCAAGGGAAGAGGGGAATGATGATGAAGCTTCTTATCGTTGATGATGAACCGATTGAGCGAGAAGGTATGCAGGCAATCTTACAAAAAGCGTTCCCTGAACTTACCATTTACCAAGCAAGAAATGGGGAGGTAGCAGTAGAATTAGCAGATACGATCCAACCGGATTTGGTCTTAATGGATATTAAGATGCCGGGAATGACAGGACTTGAAGCCATAGAAAAGATTCAAGATGAGCATTCTACTATCAAATTTGTGATGGTGACGGCCTTTGATATGTTCGATTATGCGAGACAAGCGCTCAAGCTCGGCGTGAAGGATTACTTGCTGAAACCTAGTAGAGCAAGTGAGATTGTTGCAACGGTGGGGAAAGTATTAGAGGAATGCAGGCTGGAGCGTATTGCAGAGGCTACAAACCAAGTGCAGCATGAAAAGTGGCAAAAGGCGTTGACATTAGTGGAAACAGATATTGTGACACAGCTATTATTTGACCATGTCCATGAAGTCCATATTGATATGCTTGTTGAGATGCTAGATATTCGCTCTACCCATGAAAAGTTTGTTGTAGTCGTGTTGTTGCCAGAGGGAGCAGAACACTATTATGTGCGGATTAAGGAAAAGGTGCGTGAAACCGGAAATGCTTGGGTAGGTGCGTTATATGGAAGGCAGCTCCCTATCATTGTGTTTCGTGATCAAGAGAAGTCCTTTCGTTCGCAAGCAACCACTTTAGCCAAAGCAATTTTATCGTTAGCCAAAGAGCAAATGAGCGTAGGCTGGTTTATAGGGATTGGTCAAGTTTGCGAGCCATTAGACGAGATTCGTCAATCGTACCAAGAAGCGCTTATTGCGACCATGGATACAACGCTAGCTCTCAAAAGTCGGTTCTACGCCGACGCCCCAGCTCTTAGTCTAGAGACAGATAATCAGGTTATCAAGCGGCAGCAGAAAGACTTTTTTGACCAAATTCGTTTAGGCGACTGGGTATCCATTCGTTCTGGCATATTGGATTTGATCCAACAGCATGAGAATGAGGGGAATTCATTAATCTACACGCAGCAGCGAATGCTTGAGTTGCTTTGGATTGCGAACCGAGTGATGGATGAAATGGGAATGGAAGCGAATGCGCCGTTTTTTTCGTTTCAAGCACAGGACTACCGCCAATTACGGACGGAGACGCTCCTGTTACTCGAGCGAATGAATGCTATCTACGAGGCGCATTACGAACGAGTGGAGGCTGACAAGATACATCAAATTAAACAATTTATTAGTGAGCATTCACATAAAGAAATTTCACTGAATATTCTTGCGGAAAAGGTTGATTTAAGCCCGATTTATATTAGTAAGATGTTCAAGGAAAAGTTGGGCATTAACTACATCGACTTTCTGACGGAGTGCCGAATTGAGAAAGCAAAGAAGCTTTTGAATGATCCAGAGTTAAGCCTAAAAGAAATTACGTTTGAGGTCGGTTATCATGAGCCAAATTATTTCAGCAAGGTGTTCAAGAAAATGTGTGGGGTGTCCCCGAAGGAATACCGAAAAACGTTATTGAGTAAAAAAGTAGAAGTCTGATAGGGGTGAAGTGGATGAAACAACTGGCTATAGTCGTGTGGTTTTTGGGGATGACTTTGCTGCTAGTTGCTTGTATAGCTGCGCCGAAGCAGACATTGGAACCCGTTAAGTCAGAAGAAATAATACCTCTTAGTAAAATCGACAGCCCAATCCGTATTGGATTTTCGATGGATACATTACTTGAAGAACGATGGCTAAGAGACCGTGATTTGTTTAAGGAGGCGGTCGAAGCACTAGGAGCAGAAATTGAGATTGTCGCCGCCAATGGAGATGATGCGCTTCAGATATCCCAGGCAGAGGCGCTTATTCAAAGCGGAATCGACCTCTTGGTAATCGTCCCACATAATGCTGAGGCAACAGCTGCGATTGTACACAAGGCGCATCTTGCAGGTATCCAAGTAATTGCCTATGACAGACTCGTCAAAAATGCGAATCTCGATTTGTATGTTTCTTTTGATAATGAACAAGTGGGTGAAATGCAGGCGAAAGCCATCACCGCTCTCGTACCGAAGGGGAATTACGTCATTATTGGTGGTGCGATTACCGATAACAATGCACATTTATTGAAAAAAGGTGTGTTCACTGTACTGCGTCCATATATTGAACGAGGTGATATTAAGATTATCTACGATCAGTGGACGGAGGATTGGACTCCGATGAATGCACAGGCCAATATGGAAGAAGCTCTTCGGACAACGAACAAGCAGATCGATGCAGTGATTGCTGCGAATGATGCCACAGCAGGTGGTGCAATTCAAGCACTTGCCGCTGCAGGGCTTGCAGGTCAAGTGCCAGTTGCAGGACAGGATGCGGATTTGGCAGGAGTGCAGCGTATTGTTACTGGAACACAAACGATGACAGTCTATAAGCCAATCAAAATGCTCACACAAGAAATGGCGAAATTAGCAGTTGCGATGGCAAAAGGTGAGAAGGTGTCTGCTGAACAGAAAGTTAATAATGGAAAAATTGAAGTTCCTTCTGTGTTACTTACACCAATTGCTGTAAATGAATACAATCTAGATAGTACGGTGATTTTCGATGGGTTTCATTCATTTAAAGATGTGTATGAAGCAATATCGGAGTAAATCGGATGCCCAACACTTAACAAAGAGACCACTTTTGGTAACTCTTGTTAAGTGTTTATTTGTCGTTGTAATACGAACATCTATTCTGTATACTGATTACAAGAGGAGGGAACGAATGTGCGTATTGAGTTGATAAAGTCAATGGAATGGAATCACGTATTAGATATGATATACATGGCGAAAGACGGTGCAATAAGCAAGCGAAGCATTAAAATACTACAAGTAGGGGATGTCTCATTTAGGGCTTATTGCTATTTACGAAAATCCAATCGTACATTTAAAATCGACAATATACTTGCACTCGTTCCCATTACTTCAAAAGAGCGGATTGTTATATGATGGATTACGGTAAATTTCCAAACCGAAATATCGCTTGTATTGATATGGTGAGTTTTTACGCTAGTTGTATGGCTTCATTGCATAATTTAGATGTTCAAAAGGTGCCGATTGCGGTCGTTGGAAATCTTGAAAGAAAAGGATCTGTTGTGCTTGCAGCATCGCCTCCAATGAAAAAGCGATTTCGTGTAAAAACAGGTACACGTATGTATGAAATACCACAGCATCCTGACATCAGGCTATTCAATCCGAAAATGAGCTATTTTCTCGAAATGTCGATGGCTATTACTCGCCTACTTCATAAATACGTTCCGGCTGAAGCGATTCATGTCTACAGTGTTGATGAAAGCTTTATTGATCTAACTGGCACCGAAAAGTTATGGGGCGATCCAGCGCAAACTGTTAAAGTTATTCAACAAGAAATAGTTGCGACGCTAGGCTTACCTTCAACGGCTGGTATGGGACCAAACATGTTAATGGCAAAGCTAGCACTCGATTTAGAAGCAAAGAATACAGGTTTTGCGAAATGGACCTTTGAGGATGTACCGGAGAAACTATGGCCAGTTTCTCCATTAAGTAAAATGTGGGGGATTGGTCGTCAAACGGAAAAAAATCTGAACAATATAGGGATATTTTCGATTGGTGACTTGGCTCATGCCGACTTGAAAAGTCTAGAGAAGAAATTTGGAGTAATGGGCAACCAGTTATTCCACCATGCATGGGGGATAGACCTCTCCGAGATGGGTGCCCCAATCCTTGAAGGTCAGGTTAGTTATGGAAAGAGTCAAATTCTTATGCGTGATTATAATTTGCGGGAAGAAGTAAACGTGGTCCTTTTAGAGATATGCGAGGATATCGCCAGAAGGGTAAGAGAAGAATACAAGGCCGGACGCACGGTATCCCTCGGTATCGGATATAGTAAAAACGCTTTCGGAGGTGGATTCCGTCGTTCTCGTACTATTGAAGAGGCAACAAATGACACGATGAAAATGTACGACGTTTGCAAAGAATTGTTGGATGAAAACTATAACGGTCAAGCCGTTCGGCAAGTATCCGTTTCGATTACGAAGTTAGAAGATGAGCGTTCAATGCAATTAAGTTTATTTGACACGAAAAAATGGCAAGTTCGAAAATTGGGTACAACAATGGATACTATTCGTAGCCGGTATGGCACCACCGCTATATTAAGGGCAGTGTCGCTTACTGATGCAGGAACAGCTATTAAGCGGTCTACATTAGTCGGCGGTCATCAAGGATAGGAGGGGTATTATGATTAGAGACCGAGGAAATATTAAATGGACAGCGATGATGCTGTCGGAGCATGTAAGGGAGCTACGAAAATGGGTGGATCAGGATAATTATACTGAAAGACCAGAACTAAATGAGTGGGATCTTCAATCGATTCAAGAAGAGCTTGAATTAGCGTATAAGAGGCAATGTGAAACGCTAATTAAAACATGGGGTAGTGGGCGAATTACTCAATACCATGGAATAGTTGAAGATATTGATTTGAAAAGGATGTGCATTGTACTTAAAATTCCGTTCGGTACAGAAATAATACGGGTAGCTGATATTATAAATGTGCAAAGCATGGATTGAACGACGCCTATACCATTACTAAGATATCTTGATCTATAGGGAATCACATGATGCTGAACGTGGCTTTGGCTAAAAGTAATCGTGAAAACATGTTAAGAGTGTGTAAAAACGCTTGAATGTATTAGTTGAAATGGTATATTTGTCTTGTTGAAAGAGCCCAGAGAACATAGTTCTGAATTGAAGCAAGAAAAAAGGAAATTGAGCTTTTCCAAGGAATAACAGACTGAAGAAGAGGAGTTAATATGAAAAAAGCTAAATCAAATAGGGGATTCAAATCACTTTTAGAACTATTTTTAGTCTCAGCACGACTTGGATTGACCTCTTTTGGCGGGCCAACAGCTCATTTGGGGTATTTTCATGAAGAATATGTACGAAGAAGAAAATGGATGGATGAAAAAAGTTATGCGGATTTAGTTGCTTTGGCACAGTTCCTACCTGGTCCAGCTAGTAGCCAAGTAGGTATTGGAATAGGTGTTATGCGGGCGGGTGTTTTGGGTGGGATTATATCCTTCATTGGGTTCACAATGCCTTCAGTTATTGCACTTATTTTATTTGCCTTGTTGCTCACGGGGCTCGACGTAGGAAATGCTGGATGGATACATGGCTTGAAAATTGTAGCAGTTGCGGTAGTTGCACATGCAATTATCGGAATGGCTAAAAATTTGACGCCAGATTTAACAAGGAAATCCATTGCCCTTTTCGCGTTAATAGGTACTTTATTTTTGCAAACGGCTTTTACTCAAGTAGGCGTCATTTTACTCGCTGCATTCGCGGGGTTCCTTCTGTTCAAGGAACACAAGGGAAATGATGAAAAGAGTTCGGAATTTCCAATTTCTAAGCGTGTATCAGTGTTCTGTTTACTGCTATTTTTCGGTTTACTCTTTCTGCTACCCGTCATCAGGGAAGTAACTGGATCTTACTGGGTAGCTATGTTCGATAGTTTTTATCGCTCGGGTGCTTTAGTTTTTGGTGGCGGTCATGTCGTTTTACCTTTATTAGAACAGGAATTTGTACCAACTGGATGGATAAGCGAAGAATCATTCTTAGCAGGTTACGGTGCTACACAAGCGGTACCAGGACCTTTATTTACGTTTGCTGCTTATTTAGGAACAGTTATGAAGGGTTGGCAAGGTGGTTTAGTAGCTACGTTTGCAGTATTTCTACCAGCATTCCTGCTTATTCTCGGCGCACTCCCTTTTTGGGATAGTATACGAAGCAATCCTAAAGTTAAAGGGGCAATCATGGGCGTAAATGCAGCAGTTATTGGAATATTAATATCTGCCTTTTATTTCCCTATTTGGACGAGTTCAATTATAGCACCTGTTGATTTTGCTTTAGCGGCACTTTTGTTTAGTATGCTTACCTATTGGAAGCTTCCTCCTTGGATTATTGTGATTACAGGGGCTATCGGTGGTTCATTACTGACAATGTTATGAAATCACATGTGTTGATTAACCAAAAACAATCAGTAAATAACTTAATCAAACACTAGGCTATCCGAGTACAGTTGCGTTGAATCGCTATGGATTAAATGATTCCTATACCATTACCTATAGATCTTTTTGGGTAATCGAATGGTGGTCGTTCATCCGACGCTTTCCAAAGTCATAAGTACACGAAATGCTAAAGCTTTTTGGAGCGAAAGAATAGTTGGCTCCTTATCTGGATAAAAGCCGCCAAAGATACAATTTTGGCGGCTGATGTTTTCTCTATGGTATTTTCTATTTTACTTTTAAAGAAGTGTCACTTTCTATAAGACATCACATGACTAGATGCATACTCTTTGCTAAAAGTAAGCAAGGAACACATTGTACAAAGTACTAGAGTGCCCGAAATTGTATCTTCGGGGACTTACAATCTTTATAGAAAGTCTTCTATTCTCTTCATCTAAAGCAACTGCATTTTTCACTTGAACATTGTAGGGAAGCGACAGGCAATTATTTCCAACAGGATGACCGAAAAAAGTGAGGCTAGAAGTGACGAAGTCGATTCTAGCCGCACATGCCCTCGGTAAAACTGTCATGAATATTTCGCCGAAAGCGAGCCAGAAATGGTCCAGTGAAAATGGAGGATATCAAGCCCTTCTCACCAGTACCTTGTGTGAATAAATGGTTAATAAACAGACGTGTATTATTGTCATTTTATCCTTTACAATCCGACTCGATAGACATTCACCGCGCAAATGGTGTACAATAAAACCAGTAAAACTGTAATTGGTTTTATAGTTTTGTGGTTTTCGGGGCTTTAGGCATCCCTTAGTGCTAAAGCAGGTTCAATAGAAGGAGTAGCTAACAGTAAAATGATGACAGTAATTATAAATGAAGTTACGAAAGACAATATAAACGATATTTTAAAATTGCGTATAAATGAAGAGCAACAGTCTTTTATTGAAACGCCGCAACAATGTTTAGATGAGGCAAAGGCATGCAGCAACTTTAAACCAGTAGGACTTTATTGGGAAAAGAGTTTAGTTGGTTTTGCTATGTATGGATTTTTTCCGGAAGAAGGAGAAAATGGTCGAGTGTGGTTGGATCGATTTTTAATCGATTCTAACCATCAGGGTCTTGGTTTAGGAAGCATCATGTTAAGCGCATTAATTCAACGGTTAGAGCAAGAGTATAGTTGTAATGAAATCTATTTAAGCATCATTGCCGATAACAAAGGAGCACTTCACTTGTATCAGAAATTTTCCTTTCAGTTCACTGGTGAAGTGGATAGTAATAATGAAAAGTTAATGGTGAAAAAGTTATAATGTCTTTTGGTTTTATCGTTAAAAACCTGACATCCTACCTCCGTGGACATTCATCGCATAGACGTTGTATAATGAAACTAATAAAACCACATTCGGATTTTTAGTTTTTTGGGAGGTCAAAATTTGAAAACAAGAATCATCAATGCATTTATTGAAGAAACGCGAAATAATGGCATTAAGTTTACGATGGATGATTTAGCAAGGCGTCTTGGAATTAGCAAGCGGACGTTATATGAAAATTACTCTTCTAAGGTAGACATCCTTGATTCAATTATTGATATGACGCTCGTTGAGTTCGATGAACAAACACGTCGTATCATTGACAATCCTGAACTCACACTGTTAGAAAAAATTCGTAAGGCGATTGTCGTCATGCCAAAATACAATGAGTTTTACGATCTCCGGATTTTGAATCAATTAAAACGGACCTATCCTGAACAGTGGGAACGAGTGAATCGTGAGCTGCATCAGTGGGATGATCTTAAGGGGCTTCTTGAAGAAGGGATTCGAGCGGGTGTCATTGTAGATCGGAATATCGATTTGCTGATGAAACTGATTATCGAGGCTTCGAATGCAACGCTCGATCGACAGTTTTTTTTAGAACATAGTATTTCTGTTGCGGAAGCGTACGGGACGATTGTGGATGTGTTATTAACAGGTATGGTAAAGGGAAATTAAAGTTGAGCTTACTGGCATTTCAATTGCCAGTCTATTTTTTTGATTGAAGAAACTATAAAAACTAAAATCGTTTTCATGTTTTATGAAACGATAAAAGATAAGGAATTGAATTGGTAATGAAAAAGGAACAAGTAATAAATCGTTTAGATACGGAGTCTGTTGGGAAATCCTTTGTGAGGTATTTAATCCCGTCGATGGTTGGGATGCTACTGATGGCTATCAATATTGTGGTCGACGGAATTATGGTCGGCAATCGTTTAGGCCCAGTCGCTCTTGCTGGGGTAGGTATTGCAGCGCCCGTTTATACAATTTTTGTCGCGATGTCACTGTGGATTGGAATCGGTGCAGCGACCCGTTATTCCGCAAAGATGGGTGCTAAACGGCCCGATGAGGCACGTGTTATTTTTTCACATGCCATTGTTGCTATATTTATTTTGACAATAATGATTGGGCTTATTGCTTTTCTGTTTAGGACGGAACTTGCGTATTTGTTAGGCGCGAATGCCGATACGTTTGAGTACACTGCAGGCTATATGAAGGTCATGTTGCTGTTTGGATTCATCTTCACTGTAGAAAACACATTCAGTATTTTAGTGCGAAATGACGGTGGACCAAATTTGTCAATGATTGCACTTGTTGCTACGGCAGTCGTCAATATCGGCTTAAATTATGTATTTTTATTCGTTCTTGATTATGGTGTAGAGGGTGCTGCTGCGGCAACAGTTATTGGAGCATTTGTCGGACTTGTCATATTGAGCACGCATTTTTTTAGAAAGAAAAGTAATTTGCGTTTAGTGCGCTTTAAGTTTAACCGAAAGCTTTTCCTGCTAATATTAGTAATTGGATTTCCAAGTTTTCTTGCGGAAGTCGGGTTTTCGGTCTTTACAATCTCACATAATATCACGTTTGAATACCTCGCTGGAACCGCCGGAGTGTCTGCTTTTACGATATTGAATTATGTTCACAGTGTCATGCTGCTGTTGTTTTTAGGAATGGGGGCGGCGATTCAACCGCTGATTAGCTATTACCGTGGCGCTGGAAGTGAAGTCAAGATGAAAAAGACTGTTCGAATGGCGATTGGGACAGCGTTCGGGGCGGGCATCTTCTTCCTACTCGTCGGTCAATTTGCAGCTGCACCAATTGCGAGTATGTTCGGCGATTTCCCAGGGGAAGTGATGGCGCTTGCTATTCCGGGTATTAAATTATTCTTTATCGGGTATCTTTTCATGGGTACAAACTTTGTCATGATGACGTATTATCAATCCATCGGACAGATCCGTATGGCAACGTGGATTACCGCAGCAAGGGAAATTGTCATTTTGCTGATTTTGCTTGCTATTATGCCACGGCTATTTGGATTAACGGGCGTCTGGCTCGCAATACCGACATCGGAATTCATTGTGCTGGTGACGATTTATTATTATCATAGAAAATGGAACAATTGATATGACCGTATGAGCAGTTTGTTAGGGACATAATCATAAATATACCCGTAGTAGTGCGGACCAAAGCGATTGGTTTGCACTACTTTTTTGTCATAGGAAAAACAATTCCCTTAGGATTAACCAGTCGAACGAGCACATGCAATTGATTTTTCCAGATTTCTAAACTGGTATAGACAACTATACCAACTAAGTGTATAGTGAAAATTGAGAATACTGTATATGTTGAACGCATGAACGCTTATACAAACCGAGCGAAGGTGCCTTAACAGGGATAGCCGGAGCCCTAAGACTGGCGGCGGAACTGCTCGGCTTAGGGCGGGAGGCATCCCCTAGCGCCACAGCGAGTTTGAATGGATTATTTATTTTAATTTATAGTAGGATACTCAAAAGGGATGAGGAATTTGATGAAAACACTGTTGATTTCAAATATTACAATTACCGATCCAAAAAAAGACAGTATATCTGGAGACATTTATATAGAAAATGGCGAAATTATAGAAGTTGCTACTGCTATAAATAAAGTTGCAGATATACGAATCGATGCCACGGGTAAGGATTGGATTGTTGTGCCTGGATTTATTGACGTTCACATTCATGGTTCGTCAGGTTTTGATGTAATGGATGCGACGCCGGAAGCATTAAATGGTTTGGCCAGCGCACTTCCCCGTGAAGGGACGACAAGTTTTTTAGCAACAACAATGACGCAGTCGGATGAAGCGATAGCGGGGGCGTTACATAATGCAAGTTCATTCAATGCGGATGAAAGGCAAGCCGAAATGGTAGGAGTTCATTTGGAAGGTCCCTTTATTTCATCTATACGGGCAGGTGCACAACCGATTGAACATATTAAGACACCGTCCTTTGACATTTTTGAACAGTGGCAAGAGCTGAGTGGTAACCGCATTAAAATAGTAACTATTGCCCCTGAGGTGGAAAACGGTCTTGTGTTCATAGAAGAGCTGACGGCGAGTGGTGTGATTGCATCACTTGGGCATACGGATGCAACATCGGATGTCGTTCGTAGTGCGGTTGAAGTGGGGGCTACTCATGTGACTCATTTATACAATCAAATGAGTCCTTTTCATCATCGGGAACCAGGGGTTGTTGGAGCCGCCTTTTTAGAGGATTCTATGACGGTTGAAATTATCGTCGATTGCATTCATAGTCATCCAAAATCGGTTGAACTCGCTTATCGTCAAAAGGGTCCAAATCGAATCATTCTTATCACGGATGCAATGCGTGCAAAAGGACTCCCTCCTGGAACGTATGATTTAGGCGGGCAGGATGTAGAGGTAACGAATAAGGATGCACGGTTGCCTGATGGCACACTTGCGGGAAGTATCTTAACGATGGAAAATGCGGCGAAAAATATGAAGTCGATTACAAATTGCACACTCGCTGAACTTGTTGCAATGACTTCAACAAATGCCGCTGATCAACTCGGTCTTTCTAATAAAGGAAGAATTGAGCCTGGGAAAGATGCGGATCTTACAATCATCGATGGGGACTGGAATGTCCAGATGACTATCTGTAGGGGAAACATTGCTTATACTAAGGAGGTAATGGGATGAAGGTAATCGTATGCGATAATTATGATGAAGTAAGTGAAAAGGCGACACAATTGGTAGAAGCACAAATTCTTGAAAATGATCACTCAGTACTTGGACTTGCAACAGGATCTACGCCACTAGGGCTCTATGAACGATTGGTTGAAGGCGTTACATTACGTGGAATAGCGTATAAAAATGTGTGCACTATTAATCTAGATGAATACCTTGGTCTAGAAAAAGAACATCCGGAAAGTTACCGGACATTTATGTCTGTTAACTTATTTGATAAGATTGATATTTCAACTGAAAATACGTATATTCCAGATGGGACATTTGATACGGCAGAAGAAGAATGTCTCCGTTATGAACAAGTGATTGATAGTGTAGGGCCTATTGATCTGCAAATATTGGGCATTGGTAAAAATGGGCATATCGGTTTTAATGAACCAGGAACAGATTCAAAAAGTCTGACACATGTCGTGGAACTTGTTGCATCTACCCGAGAAAGCAACGCACGCTTCTTTCCTTCGATTGATGAAGTTCCAACATACGCGATTACAATGGGTATCAAATCGATATTGAAAAGCAAGAAAATTATTTTAATGGCAGCCGGAAAAAATAAAGCAGAAGCTGTGAAAACATTGTTAAGTAAAGATGTGAATGAAAGTTTTCCGGCATCAATTTTATGGAATCACGATAATGTTACACTTATTGTAGACCGGGATGCATATGAATTGGTTAAATCATAAGGGAAGTGAGTACTATGCTAGATAAACAGTCACCGGTACCCATGTATGCCCAAATCGAGGATTATTTGAAAAGTCAAATTCTGCAGGGAGGGTTTGTAATTGGTATGGCAATCCCTTCCGAACGGGAACTGACGGATACGTTTGGCGTAAGTCGGATGACTGTTCGCCAATCCATTACGAATCTAGTAAATGAGGGGCTCCTTTATCGTGAAAAGGGACGTGGTACATATGTGGCGACGCCCAAGATTGAACAGCCTCTTAGCCTTACAAGCTTTACAGAAGATATGCTGTCACGTGGGATGAAACCTAGTAATAAACTTGTTAGTTTTGAAAAAAAGATACCTGAAATAGATATTGCGCAAGAGTTACAGTTGGCTAAGGGCGAGGAAGTATTCATCGTTAAGCGAATTAGGTATGCGGACGATAAACCGATGGCGATTGAAAGGTCGTATCTTCCAGTCAAGCTCGTCCCGGATCTAGAATTGAATAACATAGAAGGATCACTTTATTCGTTTATTGAAAAGGATAAACGACTGATAATTAGCCATGCCTCGCAACGCATGGAAGCTGTGCTAGTGAACAAGGAAGATGCAGAGTTCCTTCAAATATGTATGCCTTCAGCAGTTTTGATGATAGAACGAATCAGTTATTTAACGAACGATGTTCCGATTGAAATTGTTCGAAGTACATATCGGGCAGATCGTTATAAATTTATCAGTGAGATTCGGAGATGATAGTATGAATGCGTATTTCAAGGAAATCGAATCGTTGATGAAAAAAGTTATTCATGAAGAACAGCAATCTGTTGAAAAAATTGCGGCAGAGATGACAAAACGCCTTTCGCTTGGTGGTATTGTTCAGTTATTCGGTTCAGGTCATTCTCACTTAATCGCGGAGGAGCCGTTTTTTCGTGCGGGCGGTTTAGTACCTGTACGTCCTATTATTGTCGAGCAGCTAATGCTTCATAATGGGGCTTCCCAGGCATCTGCGAATGAAAAAGACCCTGAATTTACCCAAACATTTGTGGGTCAGCTAGATATTTGTCCTGAAGATGTAGTTATTATTATTTCAACTTCAGGACGAAATGTGGTACCAATAGATGTAGCGTACATTGCAAAAGAGTCTGGGGCTTATGTTGTTTCTCTCCAGTCTCTCTACTACAGTGCGTCTGAACAGCCGTCTAAACACCATTCAGGAAATCGACTTGAAGATGTAGCGGAAGCTGTTTTGGATACGCATGTACCGGTAGGGGACGGACTTCTGATATCGAAGGGAACGCCTTACGCTCCGGCTTCAAGTGTCATTGGGAATATGCTTCTTCATGCGACATTCAGTCGTGTGATTGGTATGATGATTGAAAGTGGTATAGAACCTCCAGTATTTAAAAGCGCAAATTTGGATGGGAGCTCTGCACATAATGAGCAAATGATTGCTACTTACGGCAAGCGAATTAAGTTTTAATAGACTAATTAATCAAAAGGGAGAGTTTAAAATGATTGAGAAAAATTACAAAGTTACTAGCAACGAAGGACTACACGCACGTCCATCATCCGTATTGGTATCAGCAGTAACACCATTTACGTCAGATGTGAAACTTGCATACATGGACAAGACAGTGAACTTGAAATCGATTATGGGTGTTATGTCGCTGGGAATATCAGCTGGAGCCGATATTAAAGTAATCGCTGATGGCGAGGATGAAGAAGCACTTATGGCTAAAGTGGATGAAGTAATGAAATCAGAGGGACTAGCACAGTAATCACAATGATTTAGGCGTTACGATATCACATGATATTAGTAACTGGTACGGAAGTAAGTATTTGAACTAGCGTAGGCGCCTTACGGGAGGCATCCCCGAGCGCCGAAGCGAATTCAATGGCATTCTTTATTTCATCATAGTCAACAAAAGTGATCCAAATCCTTGTGAAAGCGTCATCCGAGTTTCAGACGGGTGACGCTTTACTGTTTTACGAGATAGCCAACCGACTTTTTTTACCTGATCGACCAACTATCAATGTTAAAACAGAAATCGCTGTGATATAGTGAGAAATGATGAAAGAAGGTGTGCGTATTGAGAAAGAAATACGGAAGACTCAGGAAAACAGAAAATGTTATCGTCTTTCCAGGAACATTTGAAAAGCTTGTTGAAAATGGCCATGTAGCCGTTGAACAGGAGAACTATGAACTAGCGGTGGAAGCATTTGACCAGGCGATTGTATATGAACCTGACAATCCGGAATTTCTGGCACCATACGCTGTTGCCCTTTACGAAACAAAAGACTTTCAACGTGCAAAAGAAATTGCAGCAAGGCTCCTTCATAGCGGAACCGCCGATTACGTCGATGCAATGGAGCTATATTTGACAATTAGCATTCAACTGCAGGAGTACGATGAAGTTGAAATGACAATTGATGCGCTAATTGATGAAGGAATCGTTCCGCCTGATATGCTGAACAAATTTAATTATCTGCGGGAATTGAATGGTCGATTGTCTGATCGCTATGCACAAGATGAGACCAGCTATCGAATGGAATTATTCACGCTGGAAGAATTCATGAAGATGGATGCATTAGCACAACAGTATGCGCTGGCTTCGCTTGAGGGTAGTGACCTAACTGACTTAGTCCCTTTACTTGAGAAAATTGTAGTGCGGGACGATGTAGCACCGCTAGCCATTACGTTCGCATTGACGCTACTGCATCAAACAGGGCACTCTGATGAACTAACAGTGCAGAAATTTGGCTGGAAGAAGTGTGTTGTTCCAGCAGTTATGACATTACCTGGGCAAGATGATTTAACGAAACAAGTTCTTGAAGAAGTGGATCGTCGGTTATTGCAGGATCCATCTAGATTGGAAATGGCGCAAGGTCTCATTGAGAAATTTGCAATTACTGCATTCCCTTTCGGCTGGGGGACGTATCAAGCAGAAGAAGTCGCAACAGCCTATGTAAACTACATAGAAAGTCTGTTTTCCGGTGAGCAGTTACCTCAGACAGCACTGAACTTACTTATTCAGCAGATTGACAACGATTCGGACCTTTAACAAAGTGCGAAATCTGTTGAAAGATGAAGAGACTATGATATACTGAAATGGTTGTCAATGGAGTATATACGTAACAAAAGATATTGGCCAAAACGATTCGGAGGTAATTAATTATGTCAGTTAAATGGGAAAAGCAAGAAGGAAACACAGGGATTCTAACAGTAGAAGTGCCCGCAGAAGTAGTAACGGCGGGTCTTGATAAAGCATTCAAGAAAGTTGTGAAAACAATACAAGCACCAGGATTCCGTAAAGGGAAAATGCCACGTCAGATGTTTGAAAAAATGTATGGCGTAGAATCACTTTACAATGAAGCACTTGATTTCATCCTTCCAGATGCTTATTCAAATGCTCTTGACGAAGCAGGCGTTGAACCAATCGATCGTCCTGAAATCGACATCGAGCAAATGGAAAAAGGGAAAGAACTTATCTTCAAAGCGGTTGTTACATTGAAACCAGAAGTGAAACTTGGCGAATACAAAGGCCTTGAAGTAACACGTCAGGAAACAACAGTTACTGACGAAGAAATCGAAGAGCAACTGAAAGAGCGTCAACAAAAATTCGCTGAATTAGCTATTAAAGAAGACGGCGCAGTTGAAAATGGCGACACAGTGAAAATCGATTTCGAAGGTTCTGTTGATGGAGAACTTTTCGATGGTGGAAAATCTGAGGGGTACGACCTTGAAATCGGTTCAGGTTCATTTATCCCAGGATTCGAAGAGCAATTGATTGGCATGAAAAATGGCGAAGAAAAAGACGTCGAAGTGAATTTCCCTGAAGAATACCATGCAGCAGAACTTGCAGGTAAACCAGCGATTTTCAAAGTGAAACTTCATGAAATCAAATCAAAAGAAATTCCAGCACTAGATGACGAACTTGCAAAAGAAATTGACGAAGAAGTAGAAAGTCTTGAAGCATTGCGTTCGAAGCTGAAAGAAGCTACTTTGGAAGAGAAAAAATCGGCATCTGAAGTAGCCCTGCGTGACGATCTTGTTGAAGCAGCTGCGAAAAATATGGAAGTCGAAATTCCTGACGTAATGATCAATTCTGAAATCGAACGTATGATGGAAGAGTTCGGACAACGTCTTCAATCACAAGGTATGAACCTTGAGCTTTACTTCCAGTTCTCTGGACAAGATGAAGCGGCACTTCGCGCACAAATGAAAGACGATGCACAAAACCGTGTTCGTGTTTCACTAGTACTTGAAGCGATTGGTAAAGCTGAAAACATCGTAGTTGAAGAAGCAGACATGAATGCAGAACTAGAAAAAATGTCCGCGCAATTCGGTATGGATGTTGAGCAAATCAAAGCAACACTTGGTGGAACTGCAATTCTTGAAAACGACCTTCGTTTCAATAAAACGGTTGAATTCCTTGTTGAAAACGCAAAGATTACTGAATAATAACGTGAAATAAGGACAAGGTACGGAATACCGTACCTTGTTTTTCATAGAAAGACATAGAACAACCTTCTTGAATAGGGAAGAATTCTAATTAGTTGATAAAAATCGGGGAATCTTGTAAGATTGTCACTTGAATAGGGGTGAGCATAATGTTCAAATTTAACGATGAAAAAGATAACTTGAACTGTTCTTTTTGCGGGAAATCCCAGGAACAGGTTCGTAAGTTAGTCGCTGGTCAAGGCGTCTATATTTGTGATGAATGTGTTGAACTTTGTGCTGAAATCGTTGAAGAGGAAGTCGGACTTGAAGAAGGTTTCGAGCTTAAAGACGTTCCTAAGCCAAAAGAAATACAAAGCATACTCGATGAATACCTTATTGGACAGGACCGTGCAAAGAAATCACTTTCAGTTGCTGTCTATAATCACTATAAACGTGTTAATTCAAACAGTAAGATTGATGATGTCGAGCTATCGAAATCCAATATTGTTTTAATCGGTCCAACAGGGAGCGGTAAAACATTACTTGCTCAAACACTTGCTAGAATCCTCGACGTACCTTTCGCAATTGCGGATGCTACTTCTTTGACGGAAGCGGGATATGTTGGAGAAGACGTAGAAAATATTTTACTGAAACTGATTCAGGCTGCAGATTATGATGTGGAGCGTGCGGAAAAAGGGATCATCTATATTGATGAAATCGATAAAGTCGCGCGTAAATCCGAAAATGCGTCCATTACACGTGACGTATCAGGGGAAGGCGTCCAACAGGCACTTCTTAAAATTCTTGAAGGAACAGTTGCGAGCGTGCCACCACAAGGCGGACGTAAACATCCTCATCAAGAATTTATCCAAATCGACACGACGAATATTCTCTTTATTGTTGGGGGAGCATTCGACGGAATCGAAGAAATTATTAAACGTCGTATCGGGCAAAAAGTAATTGGTTTCGGTGCTGAGCCGAACTTGGTTATTGAAGAGGAGTCTTACCTTGCTAAACTGATTCCGGAAGATCTTCAACGTTTTGGTTTGATACCAGAATTCGTAGGTCGTTTACCTGTTCTTGCAAGTTTGGAACAGTTAAGCGAAGATACGCTGTATCAGATTTTGACGCTTCCGAAAAATGCAATTGTGAAACAATACCAGAAAATGTTTGGACTCGACAATGTTGCACTGCGATTCGAAGATGATGCCTTGCTTGAAATTGCAAAGGAGGCAATCACACGAAAAACAGGTGCTCGTGGTCTGCGTTCAATTATCGAGAATATCATGCTCGACGTAATGTATGAACTGCCTTCTCTTGAAGAAGTGACTGAGTGTATCATTACTAAAGACTCCGTCTTGGGGCAATCAAATCCAATTCTTTTAACAGCAGATGGTACCCGGGTTCGTCTGGATAATGAGAAAGACTCGGCGTAACGCCTGAAGGATGAAGCTGACTCCGATGACGCGTGTGAAAATGCGCTCTTCGGATGTCAGCTTTTTTTAAACCTTTGATTAACCTGAAAGTTGGATATACATAATTGATGGAGGTGACTTCCGCATGTCAACAAATAAATTGAACAATATACCATTGTTGCCGCTTCGTGGGCTGCTCGTATACCCTACGATGATTTTACATATTGATGTTGGAAGAGAGCGCTCCGTATTTGCCATTGAACACGCAATCGCACAAGATAACCTTATTTTTCTTGCTACGCAGAAAGATATAAACATAGAAAATCCAGAACCTGAGGATCTGTATGCAGTGGGGACATTGGCGTTTGTTAAATCGATGACGCAATTACCAAACGGGACGTATCGCATACTTATCGAAGGAATTGAACGTGCAGAATGGTCGGATTATGAGGAAGCGGATCTTTATCCCGTGGTTAAAGTAATCAGTTATCCAGACGATGAGGAAATTGATGCAGAATCAGAAGCGCTAATGAGAACGCTACTTACATATTTCAAAAAGTACTCAAAAATCTCGAAAAAAGTGACAGAAGAAACATATGATTCTGTAGCCTCAATTATAGAACCTGGAAGACTGGCAGATACGATTGCTTCTCATTTACCGCTTAAATTGGTTGCAAAGCAAGAAGTGCTTGAAATAAAAAATGTCAATGAACGCCTTGAATGGCTTATGAGTAGACTTTATAATGAACAAGAAGTGCTTAACCTTGAAAAGAAAATTAATGAACGTGTCAGGGAAGCCATGGAGCGAACGCAAAAAGAGTTTTATTTGCGTGAGCAGATGAAGGCAATTCAGACTGAACTGGGTGATAAAGACGGTAAAGGTCTGGAAGTTATAGACTTGACGAAGCAGATTGAAAGTTCCGGAATGCCGGGAGGGGTTAAGGAAACTGCTTTGCGTGAGCTTGACAGATATGAAAAACTACCATCCGCTGCAGCTGAAAGTGGAATCATCCGCAATTATATCGAGTGGCTCGTAACGTTGCCGTGGTCCGATGCGTCAAAAGACCAGCTCGACATTAGTCGCTCGGAAGAAATCTTAAATCGCGACCACGATGGATTAGAAGCTGTTAAAGAACGTATTCTAGAATATCTGGCAGTTCGTCAGTTAACGAATTCATTACGGGGACCCATTCTTTGTCTGGAAGGTCCACCTGGTGTTGGGAAAACATCTTTAGCCAGATCTATTGCAGAATCTCTTGGCAGGAAATTTGTTCGAATCTCACTTGGTGGAGTCCGCGATGAGTCGGAAATTCGCGGTCACAGACGGACTTACGTCGGTGCGATGCCAGGGCGAATTATACAGGCGATGAAGAAAGCTGGTAAGATTAACCCTGTGTTCCTACTGGATGAAATCGATAAGATGTCGAATGACTTTAGGGGGGATCCATCGTCCGCGATGCTTGAGGTACTTGACCCCGAACAAAACAATAAATTCAGTGATCATTACATCGAGGAACCTTATAACCTTTCGAATGTCTTGTTCATTGCAACCGCCAATGATTTAAGTGCTGTTCCTGGACCGCTTCGTGACCGCATGGAAATCATCTCAATTGCCGGTTACACAGAAATTGAGAAGCGCTCTATCGCGAAAAATCACTTGATACCGAAACAGTTGAAAGAGCATGGGTTGACGAAGTCGCAAGTGCGCATCAATGATCCAGCGATTCAGGACATTGTAAGGTATTATACGCGTGAAGCAGGTGTACGTGGCCTAGAACGACAAATTGCAGGTATTTGCCGTAAAGCTGCAAAACTGATTGTCACGGGTGAGAAGAAAAGTATCACGGTTAGTCCACGAACACTGGAATCACTTGTCGGTAAGAAGAAATACAGGTACGGCCAAGCAGAAACAGTGAACCAAATAGGTGTGGCGACAGGACTTGCTTATACGCAAGTTGGTGGAGATACATTGCAGATAGAGGTTTCTTTATCGCCAGGAAAAGGTAAACTTATCCTGACGGGTAAACTTGGAGACGTTATGAAAGAGTCTGCACAAACTGCATTGTCCTATGTGCGTTCAAAAACGGTGGAATTCGGTATTGATCCGGACTTCCATGAAAAGTGTGATATTCATATCCACGTACCTGAAGGCGCAATTCCTAAAGATGGTCCATCAGCTGGTGTGACGATTGCTACAGCACTGGTCTCTGCATTGACGAAACGGCCAGTACGCCGTGAAGTCGGGATGACTGGTGAAATTACACTGCGCGGTAGAGTTTTACCGATTGGTGGCGTGAAAGAAAAAACATTAAGTGCACATCGAGCTGGCTTGACGACGATTATCTTGCCAAAAGACAATGAGCACGACATCGAAGATATTCCAGAAAGCGTCCGAGAGGAACTGACATTTAAACTTGTTTCTGACGCAGAAGAGGTCCTCGAAATTGCATTGGAGGAGACTTCCAAATGAAAGTCCATAACGTAGAAATGATAATGAGTGCTGTACGACCCGACCAATATCCGTCAGAAGGGTATCCGGAATTTGCATTAGCTGGCCGGTCCAACGTCGGTAAATCATCTTTCATAAACAAGATGATTGGTAGAAAAAGCCTTGCCCGAACTTCTTCGAAGCCAGGTAAGACACAAACATTAAACTTTTATAAAATCGAAGAGCAAGTATTCTTCGTCGACGTACCGGGATACGGCTACGCGAAAGTAGCGAAGTCATCTCGTGAAACATGGGGGAAATTCATTCAACAATACATGACTGAACGTGAACCACTTCGTGCTGTCATTCTAATTGTTGATTTACGCCATGCTCCAAGTGCAGATGATTGTGCTATGTACGATTTCCTTGTAGAGAATAATATGCCTGCAATCATCATTGCGACGAAAGCGGATAAGATTCCAAAAGGGAAATGGGAAAAGCATAAAAAAGTAGTTCGTGAAACACTTGCAATGCGACCATACGATGCGTTGATTGTCTTTTCATCTGAAAAGGGAATTGGTATGGACGAAGCATGGAAAGAAATAGAAAGTAGAATGTAACTGCAGAATTGGGAAACCTGGAAGACGAGAAATAAATCGTCTTCCAGGTTTTTTAGTGTATGTTGTCGCATAATATCTCTATGGACAAAACGGATTTGCTGGAATCAAAATATGTTGTTATTCAGTCGTACACTATAATGATTTCTTCGTACAACTTTCTGATTCTGGCGTATAGTTTAGTCAAACTGTCGTATAGTATTAGGTATCGGTAAAAAATAGTTCCACTAAATTTGGATTGGGCTTGCACATTCATTGCATGTGAATTCGAAGGCTGTTAGACTTAGATTGTAATCATTATAAATAGTTCCGTTTAACCGTTCGTAGTCATATGTTGTTCACAATTTCCAGTAAGAAAAGTGATAGCTATATGGTATAATAGGAAGCGTGAAATAGAACGTGAGAGGTGTGAACACCTGATGCATACAATCGTAATCGGTGTCAATCACCGGACAGCACCTGTTGAAATAAGGGAGAAATTATCTTTTATTGAGTCAGAACTGCCACAGGCGATGCAAACATTGCAACAGCAAAAAAGTATATTAGAAAATATTATTATATCGACATGTAATCGAACTGAAATTTATGCCGTTGTCGATCAGCTACACACGGGTCGTTATTATGTGAAAAACTTCTTGGCTGAATGGTTCGATATGCCTCTGGAGTCATTTTCATCGCATCTTATTATTATGGAAAATGATGGTGCAATTGAGCATCTGATGCGCGTATCAGCAGGGATCGATTCCATGGTTCTTGGCGAGACGCAGATTTTAGGTCAAGTGCGGGACAGTTTCCTTGAAGGCCAAACGATTGGTACAACAGGTACTTTTTTCAATGAGTTATTCAAACAAGCGGTAACACTTGCGAAAAAAGCGCATACAGAAACGGCAATTGGTGATAACGCTGTCTCCGTTTCCTATGCAGCTGTAGAGCTCGGAAAAAAGATCTTTGGCACATTGGATAAAAAGCATGTGGCCATTCTCGGAGCGGGCGAAATGGGTGAACTTGCTGTTAAGAACTTGCATGGAAGTGGTGCGAGTAAAGTGACAGTTGTTAACAGAACACTGTCAAAAGCAGAAGCACTTGCCGATAAATTCGGAGGCATTGCGAAATCAATGCAAGAACTGCAATGTACACTGCTAGAAGCGGATGTATTAATCAGTTCAACGGGTGCAAACGACTTCGTTATCGACTTCGAACTTATGCAGTTAGTAGAGCGATTACGTAAGGGAAGGCCGATATTTATGGTTGATATCGCAGTGCCGCGTGATTTGGATCCGCGTATCGGCGATTTACCGAATGTGTTCCTGTATGATATCGATGATTTGCAGGGGATTGTGGAAGCAAATCTTGCGGAAAGAAAGCGGGCTGCCGAAGAAATTGGCCTGATGATTGAACAAGAGATAGTCGTGTTCAAAGAGTGGGTTGCCCAACTCGGAGTGGTTCCTGTCATTTCGGCACTTCGTCAAAAAGCACACCGTATCCAAATGGAAACTATGGCGAGTATTGAAAACAAAATGCCTGATTTGACGGACCGTGAGAAAAAAGTCTTAAGCAAACACACGAAATCGATTGTCAATCAGTTACTGAAAGACCCCATTTTACAAGCGAAAGAACTAGCGATGGATTCAAAATCAGTCGAAAAACTGGAGCTCTTCCAACAAATATTCGGCATCGATGAAGACGTTGTGAAAGAGAAAGAAATGCTTGCAAAACAAGCGAAAGAACGGTTAAAGGTCAGAGCAGAAAGACATGCGACGGCACAACCGGATTTGACATTTTGAGCGTTTGTCAATGGGGCGTTTCCGCATCAGTGTGATACACTATAGATGCGGAAACGCCTCTATTAGTTCGGAAAGGCAGAGAAGTTATCATGGCTGATATGGTGATGGCGAGGCTGCATGAAGTTATGGTCGTGCTCTATGCAGTAAGTCTCGTTTTTTATTTTATAGATTACTTGAATAAGGATACGTTTGCACACCGAAGCGCTTTTTGGATATTAACCGTCGTCTACTTTCTACAAACATTCTTTCTCGTGATGTATATATACGAATGGAAAAGGTTCCCTGTACTCACACTTTTTGAGGGGATTTATTTTTATGCTTGGCTTTTAATTACTTTATCAATTATCTTGCATCTGTTTTACAAAGTTAATCACGCCGTCTTTTTCTTAAATGTGATTGGATTCATCTTTATGACGATTCACACATTTGGACCAGTACAAATTGAACAGTCGCCGATAGGGGAAGCGCTTATTTCAGAGCTGTTATTCATCCATATTACATTCGCGATTTTGTCCTATGCGGCATTTGCAATGTCATTCGTTTTTTCGATACTTTATCTTCTCGTCTATAAAGTATTGAAGAAAAAGAAATGGACGAAACAGTTTAGTAGGCTTCCTTCTCTTCATCAAACGGATCTTGGAATGAAGGCATCGCTTTACACTGGCATCCCATTCCTGTTTGTCAGTCTGGTTCTGGGCGTGCAGTGGGCAATTGTTGCGCTAGATGTATGGTCATTTTTGGATATGAAAATTATTGGGTCATTTATCTTACTTGCTGTATATGGTTCTGTATTAATTTTGAAGCGGAGTGGCAAGCTAACAGGTAATGACTTTGCATGGGCGAATGTATTCGCATTCCTTTTTGTGATTATTAACTTTTTCCTTGGCAGTAAGTTATCTGAGTTTCATTTCTGGTTATAAATCTTGTTATAAATGAAAGGTTGGATTAATTAATATGAGAAAAATTATCGTAGGATCAAGAAGAAGTAAACTTGCATTGACACAAACAAAATGGTTTATCGAACAGTTGAAAGCTGCAGGGGCTCCGTTTGAATTTGAAGTGAAAGAAATCGTTACGAAAGGCGATCAAATCCTAGATGTCATGTTATCGAAAGTCGGCGGTAAGGGGCTTTTCGTAAAAGAGATTGAGCAAGCATTATTCGATAAAGAAATCGATTTCGCTGTACATAGCATGAAAGACATGCCAGCTGTTCTTCCAGAAGGGCTTGTTATCGGTTGTATTCCTCCCCGTGAAGATGCGCGCGATGCATTCATTTCAAATGGTCATGTGAAATTCATGGACTTACCGGTAGGAGCTAAAGTCGGGACGTCTAGTTTACGCCGTAGTTCACAATTGCTACTTCTGCGTCCAGATCTTAACATCCAATGGATCCGCGGTAATATCGATACGCGTCTAAAAAAAATGGTTGACGGTGAATACGATGCGATTCTCCTTGCGGCTGCCGGTATGAAACGAATGGGCTGGAGCGCGGATGTGACTACGGAATATATGTCCGTCGAAGATTGTATTCCAGCTGTAGGACAAGGGGCACTGGCAATTGAATGCCGTTTTGACGATAAAGAGTTGCTTGCGGAACTTGCGAAATTAACGGATGAAAAAACGTGGAAAGAAGTTGAAGCAGAGCGTACTTTCCTAACTGAAATGGATGGCTCATGCCAAGTTCCGATTGCCGGATTTGCGCAATATAACGGTAGCGAAGTCGAATTGACGGGCTATATCGCTTCACCTGATGCAAAACAAATATTTAAAAAGACCTTCTCGAGCGCGGACCCCGTTGAAGCGGGTCTGGAGGTTGCGAAAACATTGCGTGCTGAAGGGGCTTCAGAAGTGATTGAGAAAGTGAAGGCGGATATGGATGCGTGATCGTCAACCGCTGTTAGCTGAAACAGTCATCTTTACAGGGACACCGAAATCTGAAGATGTCTTTGAATTGGTAAAGCGCTACGGAGGGACGCCTATTTCATTGCCACTTATTCAAGTGGCGGAGTTAGTGGAACAGACAGACGAACTTCGTTTGACTGCTTGTCCAATGTATGATTGGTTAATATTCACAAGTCAAAGTGCGGTAGCGGCGTTTGGTGCTAAACTCATTCGTCATGACGTTTCTTCGCAATCAATTCCGGCGAAAATAGCAGCGGTGGGCACTCGAACTGCAGAAGCACTTGAAAAAATCGGTTTTACAGTCGATTTCATTCCGACCGTGTTTAGTGCAGATACTTTCGTAAAGGAATTTAACCCTGCTGAAACGGATATCCGACGCATTCTTTTTCTACGTGGATCAATTGCGGGCGTCACCATCAAAGAGGAAATCCCTTTTGAAGTGGATGAATGGACTGTTTATACGACGGAGCCTGCAAATGACTCCATCGATTCACTCGTAAATTTAGTGCAACAACAACAGCAGTTGACCGTTTTATTCGCAAGTCCTTCGGCAGTTGAAATTTTTGCAGAAGAAGTTGTACCGCGGACAGGGTGGAACGGCTTTACAATCGGGGCTATCGGACATGTGACGGAAAAAGCGTTGCTAGAAGCTGGTGCTGCCGTTCATGTTAGACCCGATACATACACACTTATGGATCTCGTCGAGAAATTGGCGGGGCGAAAGGAAGGGTAATTTTGGATACTTTACAATTCAGACGTAACAGACGTTTGCGCACATCTACTACATTACGTTCTATGGTAAGAGAGACTGTTCTGCGGAAAGAGGACTTCATCTATCCGATTTTTGTCATAGATGGAGAAGACGTCAATAATCCAATTGCTTCTATGCCGGGTGTGTTCCAGAAATCACTTGACCATTTTGCAATTGAACTAGATGATATTGTGTCACTTGGAATTCCATCAATTATTTTATTTGGTCTTCCAGCAACGAAAGATGATAAGGGTTCGGAAGCCTATTCTGATCAAGGGATTGTCCAAAAAGCTACTCGTTTTGCAAAAGAACGTTATCCTGAACTTATCGTCATCGCAGATACGTGCCTGTGCCAATATACAGACCACGGTCATTGCGGTGTTCTAGAAGGTGGTAAAGTACTCAACGATCCTTCACTGGAACTACTGACGCGTACTGCAGTAAGCCAGGCGAAGGCGGGGGCAGACATCATTGCGCCATCGAATATGATGGACGGATTTGTAGCAGCCATTCGCCAAGGATTAGATGCGGCTGGTTTTGAAGATATTCCAATTATGTCCTATGCGGTGAAATATGCTTCTGCTTATTACGGGCCATTCCGTGACGCGGCAGAATCTACACCTAAATCAGGCGATCGCAAAACGTATCAAATGGATCCTGCAAACCGATTAGAAGCAATGCGTGAAGCGGAATCAGATGTTGCGGAAGGTGCTGACTTCCTAATTGTTAAACCGGCACTTTCATATCTCGATATTATGCGTGACGTCAAAGATAATTTTACATTGCCAGTAGTCGCGTACAATGTGAGTGGCGAATATGCGATGGTTAAAGCAGCAGCGCAAAATGGCTGGGTTGATGAAAAAGCAATCGTTCTTGAAACGTTGACAAGTATGAAGCGTGCGGGTGCGGATCTTATTATGACGTACCATGCGAAAGATGCGGCACGCTGGCTGGAGGAGAACTAATTGGGTAGAAATTATGACAAATCGAAACAAGCATTTGCAGAAGCTGTAAATCTTATGCCAGGAGGAGTAAACTCTCCTGTTCGTGCATTTAAATCTGTCAATATGGATCCGATTTTCATGCAAAGTGGAAAAGGCGCTATCATTACAGACATCGATGGCAATGAATACATCGATTATGTACTATCTTGGGGTCCGCTTATTCTCGGACATTCTGATCCAGACGTAGTTGAAGGCATTAAGCGCGTTGCAGAAACTGGGGCAAGCTTTGGTGCACCAACATTGGCGGAAAATGAACTTGCGAAACTTGTGATTGAACGTGTTCCTTCAATTGAAATGATTCGTATGGTGTCATCTGGCACGGAAGCGACGATGAGTGCACTGCGTTTAGCACGCGGTTACACAGGTCGTAATAAGATTTTGAAATTCGAAGGCTGTTACCACGGTCACGCTGACTCACTGCTTATTAAGGCGGGTTCTGGCGTTGCGACACTTGGTCTACCTGATAGCCCGGGTGTACCTGAATCCGTTGCAAAAAACACAATTACAGTACCTTATAACGACTTAGAGAGCATTAAAGTCGCCATTCGAGAATTTGGTGACGATTTAGCAGCAATCATTGTTGAGCCTGTCGCAGGCAATATGGGTGTTGTTCCACCTGAACCAGGTTTCCTTGAAGGGCTGCGTGAGTTGACAGAGAACAACGGCACGCTTCTTATTTATGATGAAGTCATGACGGGCTTCCGCGTTGGCTACAATTGCGCACAAGGTTATTATGGTGTGACACCGGATATTACATGTCTTGGAAAAGTAATCGGCGGCGGACTTCCTGTTGGCGCATACGGCGGAAAACGTGAAATTATGGAAAACATGGCTCCTGCAGGAACGATTTATCAGGCAGGAACTTTATCAGGTAATCCACTGGCGATGACTGCAGGTATTGAGACGTTGAAAAAATTAACGCCTGCATCCTATGACCATTTCATTAAACTTGGTGATCAGTTAGAAGCCGGTTTCCGTGTAGCGGCTAAAAAGTTTGATATCCCGCATACAGTAAACCGTGCAGGCTCTATGATCGGCTTTTTCTTCACCGACGAAAAAGTGTCAAATTACGATAAAGCGAAAACAGCTGATCTAGTACTGTTCGCTGATTACTACCGCTTAATGGCCGAAGAGGGTATTTTCCTTCCCCCATCACAGTTTGAAGGCATGTTCCTATCAACTGCGCATACAGAAGCGCATATTGAGAAGACAATTGAAGCGTTCCATACGGTGTTTGCTAAACTTCGTGCGTAAAAAAAGTTACATTAACGTTTATATTAATGACAAATAAAATATCCTCCGGCTAGTAAGTCAGTCGGAGGATATTTGCGTTCGTTCTAATTATTCTTCTATTGCAACCACGCCGCGCATACAATTGTTTGTGAAGGAATAGAAGGAGGGAACAAGTATGGAGAAAAAACAGTGGTCAATGCAGGAAAACTTTTATTTCCCGGAACATGCTGGCGTACCGACTGGGGTGCAGTCAGTCACAGTGACACCGAGATATACTGAAGAGCGAACGGAAGATGCGGTCCGATTGACAGGCATTTATCATATTGCGGCGAATGTCGAATTTGATGAAGGGTCTCGGGCAGAGGAATGGGATGATTCATTTATCCTCATTGACGATGTCGAAGTGGACGGCAAAGATGGCTATTTTGAATACGCAGTACCGCTAAATATTGACTTGCCTTCAATAGCGGAGAGCTCACTGGAAATTGTAACAACGCATGCAACAGGTAGACCGGACGGACAAGGTACTTACGGAGTTGTCTGGAATGTAGAGTGTACGTACACAGAAGCTGTTGCGTTAGTGGAAGAACCTGTAGAAGTGCAAGTAGTAGTTGCGACGCCGTTAGTAGCATTTAACAGCACTCCGTTAGATGAGCTGGACGAAGTGCTGTCGTTCATTGCGGAGCTCACAGATGGCGTATCGACGACAGCCTACCGTTCAAATGATGTTTTTGTAAAGAACGAAAGCTAAACCACAAAGTAAACATAACAGAAGAAAATCGCCTGTAGTTGGCACGATCAATAATCGTATCAATTGAAAGATACAAATTGGGATAATGATCCCTCTACAATAAAATCTACATCTTCGAAGCCAGGGAGGAAGTAAATAAGGGTTATATCCTCTACGCATGACACAATCCTTTCGTTATATACTTGACGAGCAACCGGTTATTCCGTTACAATTATTGCAACTGCATATGGATGCGATGATTGGGATAGTATGTGGATGGATTAGACTAAAGAGAGGGTTCGAGTGCTGAAAGGACCTGTCGATTATTTACAGAATGTAACCCATGAGCAGTTTCCGTGAAAGTATGTTCAAAAAGAAAGACATTTTTTGAACGTAGTAGCGGAAGCCGGTTTGAAGCCGTTATCGAAGTTTGAGGTGCACAGTTTTTTTGTGTGCACGAATAAAGGTGGTACCGCGAACAGCTCCTTCGTCCTTTAAGGCGATAGGAGTTTTTTTGTACCCAAAAATAAAGGAGGAATAAACATGTCAACTGAAAACAACACGTCGATGCCGACGAAATATGATCCACAGACAATTGAAGCAGGTCGCTATGAATGGTGGCTGAAAGGGAAGTACTTTGAAGCACAACCTGAAAGCGATAAAACGCCTTATACAATAGTTATTCCACCGCCGAACGTAACGGGTAAACTTCACCTAGGCCACGCATGGGATACAACGCTACAAGATATAATGACGCGCATGAAACGTATGCAAGGCTATGATGCATTATGGCTTCCAGGAATGGACCACGCGGGAATCGCGACACAGGCTCGTGTAGAAGCAAAACTTCGTGAAGAAGGAACGACACGTTATGATTTAGGCCGTGAAAAATTCGTTGAAGAAACATGGAAATGGAAAGACGAGTACGCAGGACATATCCGTTCGCAATGGGCGAAACTTGGTTTGGGTCTTGACTACACACGTGAACGATTTACCCTGGATGAAGGACTTTCGAAAGCTGTACAGGAAGTTTTCGTTAAACTATATAATAAAGGGCTTATCTACCGCGGCGAATACATTATCAACTGGGATCCTGCGACGAAAACAGCTATCTCTGATATCGAAGTCATCCATAAAGACATACAGGGTGCTTTCTATCATATGCGTTACCCACTTGCAGACGGAACAGGCAGTATCGAAATTGCGACAACTCGACCTGAAACAATGCTTGGGGACACTGCGGTTGCAGTCCATCCAGAAGATGAGCGATACAAACATTTAATTGGTAAAACGGTTAAATTACCAATCGTTGGCCGTGAAATTCCGATTATTGCAGACGATTACGTCGACATGGAATTCGGAAGTGGTGCCGTGAAAATAACACCTGCACATGACCCGAATGACTTTGAAATTGGAAACCGTCACAATCTTCCGCGTGTTCTTGTGATGAATGAAGATGGTTCAATGAATAAACTTGCAGGTAAATACGAAGGAATGGATCGCTTCGAATGCCGTAAAGAAATCGTTAAAGACTTACAGGAGATGGCAGTTCTATTCAACATCGAAGAACATAACCATTCTGTCGGTCACTCAGAACGCAGTGGTGCTGTCGTTGAACCGTATTTATCAACACAATGGTTCGTTAAAATGCAGCCGCTAGCTGATGAAGCGATTAAATTACAAGAAGCAGAAGGCAAAGTAAATTTTGTACCGGACCGTTTTGAAAAAACGTATTTAACATGGATGGAAAATGTCCATGACTGGTGTATCTCGCGTCAACTTTGGTGGGGCCACCGCATCCCGGCTTGGTACCACAACGAAACGGGTGAAATACATGTCGGACATGAAGCGCCTGCAGATAGCGAAAACTGGAGTCAGGACAATGACGTTCTTGATACATGGTTCTCATCTGCGCTATGGCCGTTTTCGACAATGGGATGGCCGGATCTCGACAACGAAGAATTCAAACGCTATTACCCAACTGATGCACTCGTAACAGGCTATGACATCATTTTCTTCTGGGTATCACGGATGATTTTCCAGGGAATCGAATTTACAGAACAACGTCCATTTAAAGATGTCTTAATTCACGGACTCGTACGTGCAGAAGATGGTCGTAAAATGTCTAAATCACTTGGTAACGGCGTCGACCCGATGGATGTTATTGAAAAATACGGCGCGGATGCACTGCGCTACTTCTTGTCGACAGGTTCGTCGCCAGGGCAGGATCTTCGCTACTCAACTGAGAAGGTTGAAGCGATCTGGAACTTTGCCAATAAAATCTGGAACGCCTCTCGTTTCGCATTAATGAACATGGATGGCATGACCTACGAAGAAATCGATTTAACAGGTGAAAAATCCGTAGCAGATGCATGGATCTTGACACGTTTGAATGAAACGATTGACCAAGTGACGAAACTTGCAGATCGCTATGAGTTCGGTGAAGTCGGCCGTGCGCTTTATAACTTCATCTGGGATGATTTCTGTGACTGGTACATCGAAATGGCGAAACTGCCACTTTACGGTGAAGACGAAACAGCGAAGAAAATGACGCGTTCTGTACTGGCGTACGTACTCGATAATACGATGCGTCTGCTACACCCGTTCATGCCGTTCATCACAGAAGAAATCTGGCAGAACCTACCGCATGAAGGCGAATCAATCACAATCGCTGCATGGCCGATTGCAGATCCTGCACTTACTGATAAAACACGTGCAACAGATATGAAACTGCTGATGGATATCATCCGCGCAGTACGTAATATCCGTGCAGAAGTAAATACACCACTTAGCAAAAAAGTTCCACTTTACATTTCAGCTAAAGACGATGCAACTGTAGCCGTGTTGGAAGCGAATCGTAGCTACATCGAACGATTCTGTAACCCTGAGACGTTAACACTAGGCAACAACATCACAGCACCTGGAAAATCGATGTCAGCGGTCGTTACAGGAGCAGAACTGTTCTTACCTCTCGAAGGTCTGCTGAACATCGACGAAGAACTAGCACGCTTGACAAAAGAACTTGCGAAATGGCAAGGCGAAGTGAAACGCGTTCAAGGCAAACTTTCAAACGAACGCTTCATGTCAAAAGCACCTGAAGCTGTAGTGGCAGAAGAGCGGGCTAAAGAAAGTGACTATCTAGAAAAATACGCGGCAGTAGAGCGTCGTATGCAGGAATTGAAGGAAATTTGATTTTGAAACGAAAAGACCCGATTGCGATTGGGTCTTTTTGTTTTGATAAATTTGTTGTGGGGGAATGAAGAATTAATTGTTCATTGTACTGTCGAAAAACGCCTGTGTGGTTTTCCATTTAGCTTATACATATTGGTTAGTAAACTGAAGAACTGTTAATTTGATTTTGATTAAAAATCGCGAAATGTGGTAGTATAGGTTTATATGAGTCTATGAAATATTAAGAATGTGTTGAATTTATAGGAGTAAAGGATTGGTTGGGAATTCTTTGTTACTCATTATATAGATTGTGATAAATAATCCCATTGAATTCGCTACGGCGCTAGGGGATACCTCCCGCCCTAAGCCAGATAGCTTCGCCATCAGTCTTAGGGCTTCGGCTCCCCCTTGTAAGGCGCCTTCGCTTGGTTTATATAGGTAGTAATAGTACGAATGAAAAGGATGATAGATATGGGAAAGTTTAAACTGAAGAGGGGTATGGGGGAAGGTGGATTATCGATTGTTGAAGTCCTTGCAGCACTCGTCATTCTTTCAATTGTGTTCATCGCTTTTTTCTCGTTCTTTACCCAATCTGCGACCTTCACGAAGCATAACAAGGAAAAGTTAACAGCTGTACAGATAGCTGAAGAAGTTGTTGCTAAAGTGCGAGTCATTAAATCGCTTGATAAGTTTGATGAGATGGCTAAACTAAATGGATATAAACTAACCAACGGCGTCTATGTAAATTCCAACAGCTATCCTGATTATGAGGTGGAAATCAAGGTTGGAACTGGTCCAGTCAGTGGACTAAATAAAGCTGTAATTACAGTGGAAACCCATACTAACGTGGGTATTACAGACTCAACGTTTAAAACCGAAATGTATTTTGATGAGGTGAAACCATGAAAAATGAGCGTGGGCTTACACTTGTCGAACTGCTTGCAGTACTAGTAATTCTAAGTGTCATTATGATGTTGATTGGAACAGTCTTGGTTAATGGAATGAAAGCATCCAATCGAACTACCACGAATCAACAATTGCAACAAGAAGCGAATTATATTGTGGAAGTAGTTAGGAAGGAATACTTGAAGTCGGGTGTAGTTGTTCCAATTAAGCTTGAGGTTGATAAGGATAAGTTGAAAATGGACGGAACTATTATTTCTGAAGGTTATATATACACATTAGAATCTAGTAATAGTATATCTCGAACAGGGTCATCCAATTTCAATTTACTAATAGAAAAGAATGGGAAGTATTACAAGGTCGACACGATATTAAGTAAGCTACCCTAAGGAGGGATGATGATGAGTCATAATAAAAATGAACGTGGCGGTGCATTAGTGATGGTATTGCTCCTTGTACTTGTATTTACGATACTCGGAATGGGATTACTCACAATGAATATATCCGCCGCAAAACAGTTTAATAAGAAAGAAGAACAGGTGCAGGCAAGGCATTTTGCGGAAATGGGCGTTTTGCATTATCAGGCTAAAGTTAAGGAAATGATTGAGGAACATAATAATAAAATTAAAAGTATAACTCATGCTGAAATTTTGAGTGGAATAAACACTGAATTTTGTAGGGAGTTAAATAACGAAAAAAAATTACCTGAAGAAATAAACGGTGAAAAACAGTCCAATTACACTGTTTCATTGAAGGGGACATCAGGCTGTGATTCGATTAGCACTGAAATTAAACTTACTATTAATAGTGTTGGGAAATCTGGAATAAACCGTGAAGTTGAGATTGATGCAGATATCACCTTTCGACGTCCAAATACTTTATTCGATGTGGTAAGTGGGGGTGGCGAAAATGGAGGAAATAATCTACCGCCAACAACACCGACAGAAAATGTGAATGTGGAATATGGAAATTTCAATATAAAAAATGGCGCAAAACAATATGAAACAAGTATTCATATAAAAGAGGGGAAGAAAGGTGAGAAAGGTCAACTTACAGTTGAGCCTGGGAAGAATGAGGGGGGGACGGATGCAACGTTTCAAAATGATTTATATGTTGAGGGGGTTGTAGATATTCATAACCAAGGATGTATTGCTGTGCAAGGTAATTTTACTGCTACAGAATCCCTTAAATTAGGGAATAAAGCATATCTCTACATCTACGGAAATGCAAATTTACCTTCATCGATTAATTTGCATAACAATCATGCGGAAATTTACGTGTCGGGAGATGTGTATATTAATGGGGTGAAGCAGGTTCCGGAGAAATATTCTGCTGTTCCTATTAAAAACTCAGAATGCTCACCACCTGGCCCTGGCGATAATGGTGGTTCAGGTTCTTTGAAAGCTACTAAATGGGATTTGAATACCAAAATAGAAGCGTCTTATATGTAAAAATGCGGATACTAAATAAATCTCCGGTGCCAATCGCTCACTTAATTCAGACACAATTCATTCAGTTTTTGGTTCGCGAGTGACTGTCACGGTTTACCAATTTACTGTGTTTGTAATACATCACTAAGCGCCGAAGCGGATTTGAAGGGAATCAGTATTTCAACTTTGTTTCTGGCGCTGGGCGCTCGGATGCCAATCCTAAAACCACTCACGCAATTAAAATAAAGATCAGACATCTTCGCAGATGTCTGATCTTTTCCATGTTTACTCAAGGAGTTTATCTTTATATTTACCAAAAATACTTGTCACTAACTATTCTCTGGAAAGCTTCCCTTTAATATACCTCATCAACTTCTCAGCCACCGAAAACTCATGCGTAACATACACTGACCTAGCCCCGACAGGATCCTCAATTTCATTCAACAGCCATCTTCCGTCAGGTAATAATATGAAGTCAATCCCCACATAATCACTTTTTATTGCTTGGGAAATAGTTTTCACATCATTTTCCTGCCAATTGGAAAGTATGTATTTTTCGACAGAGCCACCCAGCGTGTAGTTTGATTTGAATGAACCATTACCAGTGCGCTTTACAGCCCCGACAATCTCATTGCCAATCATAAATACGCGTATATCCCGGGCGCCGGATTCGATGAAAGGTTGGACAATTAATTTTCTGTCGTGAAACTTGGTGAAAAATAACTCCGCATCCAAAGCTGATGTACAAAGGAAAACTTCATTCCCGCCATGGCCGTCGACCGTTTTCAATACGCAAGGATAGGAACTGATTTCATCAATAGAACGAATTCTGTTTGTTGGGACGGCAGGAATACCGAGCAGGGTAGCCAGTTCAAATGTACGCAATTTATCGTTCGCAATCCTATTTACTTCAGCACGATTGAATAGCCTTGAACCTTCCATCTCAAACTTGATAGCCCGCCCAGTATCGCGGTCTCGGAAAAGAATGAAATCTGCATCTGAATTTGGTTTTTCATCTTCAACCAGCAACTGCAGTTCAATGCCGATTCGTTCAGATTCTATTATCAAATCATCGATAAATGCACGATTCCTAACTGATTCAGCCTTTGAATAATAAACGTATCCCTTCATTCGAGCTTCCTTAAAATATACGCGATCATCGCATCTGCTACATTAATACCCGTGATGTTGTAAATATTGCGAATGTGGGCGGCTGCATTCACTTCGCAAACGAGCGGTTCTTCATTATCGCCGAACAGTAAGTCGACACCCGCAAACTCTGCTCCGACTGCGTGGGCGGCTTGTATCGCTAACGCTTTTTGTGGTTCTGTTAGTTCGATGACTGTCGCAACACCGCCATTTGTAATATTCGCCCGGAAATCAGTTTCAGAGTGACGGTACATTGCCGCGACAATCTCACCACCAACAATATTCACTCGAATATCCCGTCCTCTGCTGTTTGCGATGAACTCCTGAAATAAATAGTCGATGCCCCGTAATTCATCCGTCTTTTCATAAAATTGCTCTTCCGTTTCAATCAAATACACTTTCATACCAAATGAACCATGGCCTTCTTTAATAATCATGGGTAGTCCAAGACGTTCCAGCACTTGCTCATAGTAACCTGAATTTTTGATTGTGAAATTCGGATACACTTTAGGTGCAATGATTGTTTCTGGCATCGGAATGCCTTGCTTCGAAAGTTCGAGATATTGTATGGCTTTGTTATCGCAGGTTTCAATGACATCAGGATCGTTGAAAACAGGAATTCCTGAGTTTTTCAGGAAATTTGCGAGTAGAATATCTTTATCTAGAAAGATTACAAAATCGGGACGGTTTTCTATAATTGTTTTTAAATTCATCATCACTTCATAGTTCATCTTAAGCTCGGCGCTAATACCCGCACGTTCCGCAGCCTCTTTCATCAGTTCAGCCTGATCCTTGAATTTATCACTTGTTAAACTTCCATTATAAATAACCCAACAACTTTGCATTAGAAACCCTCCGGGAATGATATACTTTTTCTAACTAGATTCTAACATACGGAGGGATAGTTTTGATTCCAAAAATGAATGTATATAAAAAACGATGGGGAATTGATAGTGATGATTCTATTAAGCCAGGTTTAGAGGCAGTGCAGGAAGCGCTTGTAAAAATGGGTAGTCCCGAAAAACAATTGCAAGTCATACATATAACAGGGACGAATGGAAAAGGTTCTACGATTGCATTTATGGAAGCAATTTTGAAAGAGCATGGATTGTCGACAGGTGTTTTTTCGTCGCCCGCAATTATCGACATTCATGATCAAATCCGTATGAATGGCGAAGTGATAACGGAAGAGGAATTAGATAAATCATTTCAGGCGATGAAGGAAGCTGGACTGAGTGGGTTACTAACGGATTTTGAATTGCTAACTGTAGCAGCATTTACAACGTTTAAACGATCTGCGCCAGATTATGTCTTACTAGAAACAGGAATGGGTGGATTGCTGGACAGTACGAATGTCGTTATACCGCTCGTTTCAGTTATTACTTCCATTGCGCTTGATCATACTGCGTTTCTAGGGACGACTGTTGCGGAAGTGGCAAGGCATAAGGGAGGCATTATAAAAAAGGGGATTCCTGTCGTAACAGGGCCGTTGCTTGAAGAGGAAGCACTTAAGGTCGTCCGCACTATTTCGAATCAACAAGGTAGCCCGCTATTCATGTACGGTAACCAATTTTGTATGAAGGATGCTATGTTTTACGGAACTGAAATGTTCCAGTTGGCTGGACGAAAGATGAAAGGATACCATCAAGGTGTGAATGCCGCAGTTGCGATTCAAGCACTTTTTTCTTCTGGCATTCGACTTAATGAAGAAGCTGTCTCTAGGGCAGTCGCTTCAACGCAACTGGCACATCGTTTTCAAGAGATTTCACCCGGTGTATTTATGGATGGGGCACATAATCCAGCAGCTGCTAAAGTACTTGCAGACACGATTCGCTTTGAATTTCCGGATGAGAAAGTGGACTTTGTTGTAGGAATGTTGAAGGGGAAAGATATTGAAAATACGTTGAATGAACTGATACCAGTTGCGGCCTCATTCACATTTCTAACGTTTCCCCATCCGCAAGCAGCTACTGGTGAGCAATTAATGAAATATTGCCACCATGAAGAAAAAAAGGTGACAATGGCTGAAGGTAATACTATAATACTATTAACAGTAGATGATAAAAAGAAAATAGTAACAGGTTCTCTGTATTTGCTAAGTAGTCTAATGGACTATAGCGTGGATTGATTGTTAGGGAGAAATTTTTGGATAATAGTGACAAACCCGTTTTGGTCTGATAAACTTTTGAAGACTTCTATCTTTTCTGACTTATTTATTTGGGAGTGGATAATGTAATGACGGTTGTAAATAGGTCCACTATGCGTTATTTTATTTTGTGGTTATTGACCGTTCCAACTGGATTGATTTATGTTTTTTTAAATTATCCTCCAGTACAAGTAAACTGGATGTACGTGGCGGTTTTTATAGTATTCGGATTCCTCACAACCTACTATCCGATGTTAAGGAAAGGTATACCGATATTCCTAGTTCTCTGGGTGACTGTGCCCGCCTTTTTAATGTATGGACTCTTTATTGAAATGATCGTCATGCAAATTTCAATTCTAGCGATCCTAATGTCATTACCGAGTAAGTTACCATTGCTACAACGTTTTTTCATTAACTCGACACTTTTTATCTTTTTATCGATCATCGCAGCTATCGTTTTTGATATGGTGGGTGGGGAAATCGGCTCTATTGAATTTTGGCCTGTAATAATTGCGGTATTCTGCTATCAATTCATTCATACAGTATTCAATGACATAGGGCTGAGAATATATGCGGTGTACAAAAAAGTTAACTCGCCTTTCTTTTCAAAAGATCTATTGGTGGACTATGCGATGAATCTTGTTGTTCTGCCCTTGTCGCTTTCGTTCTATTATTTACTGCAATTTGTTGGAGCGGGTTCTTTTTTATTAATCGGAATTCCTTTTTTCTTTATTTCATTAATTATCCGCCTTTATAACAATTCTGAAAGAATTAATATTGATTTGCGGCAAGCGGGAGACATCGGTAACGGACTTTCAGAGTTATTAACAGAAAAAGCTGTAATTGACCAATTTGTCATAAAAGTGTCGGACATGTTCGATGCAGATTATACGTATCTATTTGACCATCAGGATGGTTGGCTTGAGCTCCTCCGTTCCTATGAACATGGAAAATTCATTGACATCGATTTTGCCCTTCTATCCGCAGGACAAGGGATTGCGGGATCAGTTCTTGAACAGAATAAGCCGCTCATCTATTCGGAAAGGAAAGAGTGGGAATCGGTTTCAAAGGACTATTCACCAAGTGGAATGCAAAGTGTACTGTGTGTCCCAATTTCACGGAATCAGAAAATCGAAGCAGTTTTGTTTTTGGCTTCAGATAAGAAATCCTTCTTTGATGACTACCAGTTGAAAATCTTAGATTTACTATGTTCCTATTTCACTGTTACGGTGGAAAAAGCCCGTTATATGCAAGAGGCAGTTGCAAAGAATGAGCGTTGTGCGTTAACCGGGCTTTATAACTACAGGTATCTTGAGGAACGGTTAACGTATGAAATGGACAGGCTTAAAAACAACGAAATTAACAATCTTTCGGTCGTTTTGCTTGATATTGATTATTTTAAACAAGTGAATGACACGTATGGACATCAAAGTGGGAACGACATTCTTTATATGTTTGCTAAGAAACTTGAAGCTGCACTTCCTACTGGCGGGACGGTTGGCCGCTATGGAGGAGAGGAGTTTGTCTATATTTTGCCTGGTATTGAGAAAGCTGAAGCCGTCGACTTCGCAGAAATACTCCGCGCTGAAATTGGTAGTCATGGTTTTACCATAATCCCAGATCTAGTCGAGGATAAGTACCCGCAAGTCGTCTATATTACGTCCAGTATCGGTGTTTCGTCATCTCCGTTAGATACGGATGAAGCGATGACATTACTGCGGAATGCGGATCGTGCACTTTATTTAGGAGCGAAGCAGGCAGGGCGCAATAGGGTTGCTGAATATGTGAAATAAATTAATGAAAGGAAGTGTGTGGGAGATGGTGATATCTAGAAGGTTTCAGATTATTACTTTTATTACGTGGATTGGTATCGTTCCTCCCGGCATCTTTCTAGCATTTATTTTATTTCCTTCAAAAGAAATAGAATGGTTGAATCTGATCATTTTGTTCGCACTGCTATTCGTGACGATGACAATGCCTTTGCAATTAAACAATATTACGGTTTCATTTGAACGTTGGATTACTTTTACTATTTTTTTTCAATACGGGGTATTTGCGGAGTTGGCTTTTACGCAAATTGCAATGCTTATACTAGTATTTAGCACAAAATCAGATTTGCCACTTTTGCATCGTTTTTGCGTCAATTCGATAATCTTCACACTCATCTCACTAGCGAGCGGAACTCTATTTCATTTTGCAGGTGGAGTAATAGGGTCAACTGATTTTTCGAACATCTGCCTATTCGGACTTATTTATGCCATTAGTTATACGACTATTAATTGTGTTTTGATGCAAGTCTATTTATATTTTGAACTAGGCATATATTCTTTGAAGGAAAAATTTGTTCTATGGGATTTTGCTTCTACAATGATTTTACTTCCGTTCAGCATTTCCCTTTACTTTCTATATGAACATTTTGGTAATAATGCAATCCTTTTGATTGGCATCCCGTTCCTTCTCGTTTTATTAATTGCAAGAATGTATAATCGGTCCGATAATTTGAATGATAAACTATCTTTTGCGGGTATTATCGGGAGAGAACTTGCCGAGCGGCTTGGCTTTGAAGACGTGATTCGGACGTTCATCGAAAAACTGAAAGATGTGGTACCTTATGATAATGCTTATGTTCTAGACCTTAGAAACGGTGAGCACTTGATAACGTTAATGGCGTCAGAATATGGGGTTATTACAAAAAAAGTGAACGGACTATCATTCAAACAAAAAAAAACTGAGGATGATGGATTGGATACCGACAATCCTAAAATTTTTGCGACTCAAAAGGAAGCAAGAGTACTAAATAACTTCGAATTTCTACAACGAGTGGAAAGTGTCATGACTGCTCCAATCAAGCGAAATCAGAAAACGGAAGGATTTCTCATACTAACATCCAGTCGGAAAAATGTATTTCAGGCGTTGGAAATGAAAATTGTTGACGTTCTTACTGGATACTTTGCAATTTCATTAGTGAAGGCGCGCTATTACGAAAAGACTGTTGAGCAAAGTGTACGATGTGGTTTGACCGGTTTGCATAACTTCCGCTACCTCAATTCAAAATTGGACGAAGAAATCATCCGATTCCATATAGGGGAAATAAATTCGCTTTCAGTTTTAATGCTAGATATCGACCATTTTAAATCGATTAATGATACATATGGACATCAGAGTGGGAATGACCTTCTTAAAGCACTTGCTAGACTGCTGGAATCATTTGTTCCAGTCGAAGCAATACTTTCACGATATGGAGGGGAAGAATTCGTCATCGTCTTGCCGAATTACGGGAAAAGCGAAACGACCAAACTCGCAGAAAAAATTAGAAATGAAGTGGAATTGTCTACATTCCGCATCATCCCGGATCTTTCTAAAGAGCGCGAACCTGTTGATATCCATATGACTGTTAGTATTGGCGTTGCTTGTGTTCCTGAGGATGCGGGTGATGCGAAAGAACTTTTGCGTAATGCCGACCGAGCGTTGTACATAGGCGGCAAGCAAGCAGGGAGGAATAAAGTTGGGGTTTATGGAAATGAATGGATCGAAACATTATGAAGTTTAATCATTGAAAATCTAATTCCATAAAATTCATTTTCAGAAAAAGACCGGGAAACCGGTCTTTTTTATGTATCCTTCCTATTGTTCGACAACTTTTACCGTGACAAACTGTGTAAAGTCTATGATAATAGTAATGAGAAGTCAATAAGTGAATATGGTAATTTTATCACAATTACATTGTTCTTAATTTAAAAGAAAATATCAATCATTAAATGAGTAAGGGGAGACCCCATATTGGAATATATTATTCTACTAGTAGCTGCGATTCTAGCCCTACCAATATTAATGTATATAGTTCGTCGGAAAAGAATAAGTAATCGGGTTTTACTTGGAACGATTGCGGGATTATTTATATCTCTTATAGGTCTTGTGATGCAAGGCACATTTGATCCTCCCTATGTCCTAGTGGTGATGTTCGGACTTGCATTTGCTGTTTCAGTTTTGTTGGACAAGCGGTCTGAACCGGAAGTAGGTACAGTTCCTGAGCTACCTGTGGTGAAAGGTATCCCAAGTGAAATTATCAACTCTAACCGTATCAATGCGAATGAAGAACTAGTTGCGTCAGTCGACAAGGATGTTGATTTTGGAATGGAACCGATTGAGGATGATTTGAATCAATGGATAAGCGCAAATCGAGAAGAAATTGAGAGTGGGCAGAGTGAGTTTTACGATAGAAAGGAGCGTTCTGATGGGAAGTAAAAGATTCTTAAATACGTTTATCATAGTCTTGACGTCGACGCTGGTTTTTTACGGATTTTCATCTGTAGGCGCGCTCGCGATTTCTAATGCATCATCAAAGAATTTTGGGGATCAAACCTTTGTCGGACCTTTCGATATCTCAAGACAAAAAGAACAAGCAGTGATTGAGAAACTAAAATCAGATTTCATTACACTTCAAACGGATTTTTCGGTCGATTTAACTTATCAGGATATCACTGTTGTATTGCCTGCCGAAGTAGTTACTTTTGACGTCGAAAAAACAGTAGAACAATCAATTTCAGGTAAAGAAAACCCGATTGTCGCAACAGTTTCAGTCGATGGACTTCGAACAATTCTAGCACAGCAGTTTTCTGCAATTCTGTTTAGTGAGGAAAGTATTCAATCGATTGCAACTGGTATCGAACGGGAGTTGGAAAACGGTATTATGCCACTTAATGTTCACATTACGGATTACTCGGACTTCACGGAAATAGAAATCGCAACATCGTCAATTGCTATAACAGAGCCCTCGACTTTGTTGATGAATGTAATCAATGCATTAAATGGTACGGAAATTTCCTCTTTTGCAACGTTTTCTTTAGTTGATTTCATTAAAAGTAAGGAGATTGGTCACGTATCTGATGAGGAATTAACAGTGCTTGCATCTGTTCTTTACGCGACAATATTGCAAACGAATTTTGTTGTAGATGAACGAAATATTGGCAGTACGCTAGCGTCATCAGCAGAACCGGGATTCGAAGCGGCAATAAATGAAAAAATTGGACTAAATTTCATTTTCACAAATCCCAATAAAACAGTTTTCACGCTTTCTATTGCTTCTGTAGGCGGAACAATCCAATCGTCCATTACGGGCATGCCATTGCTTTATTCTTATCAGCCGTATATTGACCAAATTCAATCATATGAGCAAAAAACGGTCAAACAGTTTAGTGCATTCGTGCCAAACGGACAAATACGTATCGCAGATGAAGGCCGTAAAGGGATGGAAGTAGATGTTCATCGAACCATTTCATATGAAGGGGCGGTAGTAGTGGATGAAATGATAGCATCAGATTTCTATGCACCACTGCCTAAAATAGAAATACATCCATTAAAGAAAGATTTAACGCAGACTGCGGGTACAGGTAGTAATGACCTTGGTACCGTCGATTCACAGGGGAATCCAATAGATTCCGGTGATCAATCAAATCCACTGTCTGATACTTATCCGTCTCAAGGACAGGATTCTGATGGCGATGAAGAGCAAAAAACACCTGATATTCAGTATGATAAAGGTGGAAATATCATTAACTAACTATCAGTTTGAATTGGGGAGGACAGAATGACGACATCACGCAAAAGACTCGGTGACTTGCTCGTCGAGTCCGGTCTACTCACGAATGAACAATTGCAAACAGCATTAAGTGAAAAACCAAGAGATCTTAAACTTGGCGATGCGCTCCTCCAACACGGCTTTATTACAGAACAGCAATTAATTGAAGTGTTGGAATTCCAATTAGGTATTCCTCACGTCAATCTCTTTAGATATCCTTTCGACCCGAAGTTATTTAATGTTGTGCCGAAAGAATTCGCCAAACGCAATTTAATTGTACCTCTTAAAGCAGATGGGGATAGACTATTCGTTGCGATGTCCGACCCGATGGATTATATTACTGTGGACGATTTAAGGCTTTCCACTGGGTTTCATATTGAAACTGCAATTGCTTCAAAAGACGATATCATGCGAACAATATCCAAATATTATGATGAGGAATTATTTGATGAGCTCTTTATGGAGCAGACGCCTGAGCAATTGGAGCAGCAAGACGAGTTGACGGATTTGGATGCGCCAATTGTTCGGCTGGTTAATCAGTTGATGTCTTCAGCTATTACGTACAAGGCGAGTGATATCCATTTTGATCCTCAGGAACACCAGGTTGCCATCCGTTTTCGAATCGATGGAATGCTGAAATCTGAACGTTTTTTACCGAAGCATATGCAAGCGATGATTAGTGCGCGCATTAAAATTATGGCAAATCTGGACATAACGGAACACCGGATACCTCAAGATGGTCGGATTAAGACGAACGTGGATTTCAGGCCAATCGATCTTCGTGTCTCCACGTTACCCACGGTTTATGGTGAAAAAATTGTTATGAGAATTCTGGATTTAAGCAGTTCATTAAACGATTTAACGAAATTAGGATTTAATCGCTTAAATCTAGAACGCTTCCTTGAACAAATTGAGAAACCAAGTGGCATTGTCTTAATTTCAGGCCCAACCGGATCAGGTAAATCGTCGACGCTCTATGCTGCGCTCAATAAATTGAATACCGAGGAAGTCAATATCATTACGGTCGAGGATCCAGTCGAGTACCAGTTAGCTGGAGTAAATCAGATCCAAGTCAATCCGAATGTTGGATTGACATTTGCTGCCGGACTACGATCAATCTTAAGGCAAGACCCAGATATCGTTATGGTCGGGGAAATACGTGACCGGGAAACGGTTGAGATAGCGATTCGAGCTTCGTTAACCGGTCACTTAGTCCTTAGCACCATCCATACGAATGACTCTGTTGCTACCGTAACAAGAATGCTCGATATGGGGGTTGAACCGTTCCTGGTTACGTCATCGTTAAACGCAGTTATTGCGCAAAGGCTTATCAGACGTGTGTGCAGAGATTGCGGACGGGAGATGGCGGCAACGAGTCGTGAAATCGAAATTTTTGCGAAGCGTGGTATCACGATTGAAAAAGTAATGAGGGGTCCCGGTTGCGCGGTGTGTAATATGACCGGATATCGGGGGCGTATTGCAATTCACGAAGTGCTCGTATTGGATGATGACATGCGGGACGTAATAAATAGGGGTGGTTCTTCTGCGCAATTAAGAGAAATTGCAATTCGCAATAAAACCGTGTTCTTAATGGACGATGGTTTATTGAAAGTGAAACAAGGGATTACGACGACAGAAGAAGTATTGCGCGTCGCATTGATTGAATAGGGGTTTTGTACATGAACAGGAAGATTGATGAACTGCTAAAGATGGCGTTTAAATTAAATGCTTCCGATATCCATTTAACGGTAGGAGTGCCTCCGATATTCAGGGTTCACGGGGATTTAAAACGCTATGGCGATGTGTCGGTCGATAAACAATTTACTGAATCGGTCGCACAATTGACGATTCCGGATAAGATGTATCCAGACTTTGTAGAGCATGGCCAAATCGATTATTCCTATGAAGTCCCGGGTGCGGCACGTTTTCGTGTCAATGCATTTCAGCAACGCGGTTCAGTATCACTTGCTTTTCGGACGATACCAACGATAATACCGACAATCGATGACTTGCAATTGCCTGATACGTTAAAGAAGTTGGCAGAGACGCAACAAGGACTTATCCTTGTGACGGGGCCGACGGGGTCGGGTAAATCAACCACACTGGCAGCGATGATCAAATATATGAATGAAACGATGCATAAGCACATCATTACGTTGGAAGATCCGATTGAGTATATGCACGCGCATGGTAAATCGATTATTGATCAGCGGGAAATAGGATTTGATACGGCTTCATTTACATCGGGATTACGAGCTGCTCTTCGCCAAGATCCTGATGTCATTCTCGTCGGAGAAATGCGGGACTTAGAAACAATATCTACAGCAATCACTGCAGCAGAAACGGGTCACCTTGTGCTGGCTACGCTCCATACATGGAGTGCGGCATCGACAATCGATCGAATTATTGACGTATTTCCACATGGTCAGCAGTCGCAAATTCGTGTCCAACTTGCCGGCGTTTTGACTTCCGTGATATCACAGCGGTTACTCCCGACAGCTGATCGTAAAGGACGACGCGCTGCGACGGAAGTAATGATTAATAATCCTGCCATTGCTAACTTGATACGTACCGAAAAAGTACATCAGATTCCCACTATCATCCAAATAAACCGTGCGTCTGGGATGCATATGATGGCATCTTCCGTCCGAACCTTCCTCGATCAAGGAGTCATTTCAAATGATACCGCCATGCCTTACTTAGAGGGGGATGACTAACGATGGCTCGTTTCAAGTATGAAGGGCGCGATGCAAAAGCAATCCGGACAGGTGTCATCGTGGCGGCGGACAAGCGGGAAGCTGCTATAAAATTGAAAAGCCAGGGAATCCGTGTGACGAACTTAACTATACAAGCAGAAACTACGCTGACAAAAGAAATCGTCATCGGGAAACCTGTGAAACGAGAACATTTAATCATGTTCCTCCGTCAATTTTCAACGCTTCTTCGTGCAGGGGTTACAATCATTGATGCAATCCGAATCCTTGCCTTGCAAGTCGAATCAAAACCGTTTCAAAAGATCCTCGTCAATGTGAACGATGATTTGCGTGGAGGTGGCTCATTATCTGAAGCATTTCTAAAGCATCCAAAAGCATTCGAACCGATCGTTGTAAATATGGTGCGGGCTGGAGAGATGTCAGGGACAATCGATGATTCACTTGACCGTCTTGCTGACCACTTTGAAAAAGCGCATCAGCTGAGACAAAAAGTTGTCTCGGCTATGTCTTATCCACTTATAGTCGCAGTCTTGGCAATCGGAGTCGTCATCTTTTTATTGACAACTATAGTTCCTATGTTTGTCGAAATGTTTGCCAGTTTCGGAGGAGAGTTACCTTGGATTACACGCTTCGTTATGAACGCGAGTACTTTTGTGACCACATATTGGTACTTACTCGTACTATTTGCATTGATTGTTGTGGTTGGCATTTGGATGTTAAAGAATAATAAAGAAGGAAAGTATTTGCTCGATACCTTTCTTTTGAGGCTTCCAATTTTCGGTGACATCATGAAGAAATCCGTCCTGGCAACAATGACACGGACGTTAAGTTCATTGTTTTCCAGTTCCGTACCTATTTTACAAGCGATGTCCATGACAGAAAAGATAGTAGAAAACGAAGTCATTTCTAGGGTGATTGCAAAGTCCAGGGAATCACTGGAACGAGGTGGTTCGTTGACTGAACCGATGAACGGGCATTGGGCGTTTCCGCCGCTAATTCCACATATGATTGCCATTGGCGAGCAAACGGGATCTTTGGACGCGATGTTGGCGAAAGTTGCCGATTTCTACGAGAAAGAAGTAGAAGCTGCGACGGATCGACTAAAAGCGCTAATAGAACCATTGATGATTGTTTTATTGGCTGGTTTAGTCGGGACAATAGTCCTAGCGATAATGATGCCGATGTTCGAAATATTTAACAGCATAGACTGAAGGGTCGAGTTAATTTCTAAGATTAGTAAAAATGACATAGTTTTTTTCGGTTTACTAGTTTCATATTATTTTTATTGAGGTATACTTAAGAGGTAAGTAAAATATGACAATGAAAAGGGAGGAATTACACATGAAGAAATTTTTACAAAAACGTTTAAACAACGAAAAAGGGTTAACGCTTGTCGAGCTATTGGCGGTTATTGTTATATTGGGGATTATTGCGGCTATTGCGATTCCGTCGGTTGGGAATGTTGTTACGAACTCGAGAGTAAATGCTTTGAAAGCAGATGGACAAAATATTCTAGCGGCTGCGAATTTGTATTTTGTTGAAAATGGTAGTATCGATACTTTCCCAGTTACGTCAGATACATTAATTAAGGATGGTTTTTTGGATGATGACGGTGGGTTTACTGTCCATTCACAAGCAACTGTAACCAAAAGTAGTGCAAGTGGCGGAAATATTATCAATGGAACCGCTACTTACGGGAGCGTTAAAGTAGTTTTCAATAATGCTACAAATGCAGATATCAATAATACAGGCACAAAGCAAGCGGGAGCTGCGAGTACAATTACCATTACAAGATGATCAATATAAATTAATTATACTTTAGGAGCTGTTCCAATGCCCATGTCCATATTCACGCGCCGCAAGCGCACCGAATCCATGACAGTTGAAGAAGATGCGGTCAGGTTTGTCCGGCTGAAGTCTATTGAACCGCTCGTCATCGATGTTGCGGAGGAAGTACTACTTCCCCCGAACGTCGTTGTTGAGGGGAAGATTGTCGATTTGGAAACGCTTGCGACGATATTGGACGGGGCTGTTGAACAGTGGGGAATCTCCAAACGATCCGTCCAATTCCTCGCCCCGGATCAATATGTTATTATCCGCAAAGTTCCTTACCCCATGGATGTCATGACTGATGAACTGAAAGGCTATTTCTTCATTGAAATCGGCTCTACGCTGTATCTTCCTTTCGATGATCCAGTCTTTGATGTTGTTCCATATAAACCGAATACTGAAACAAATGAAGCAATTATTATTGCGTCAAAACAAGGCGTACTTGACCGTTATGAAGATGTCCTGAAAGAAGTGAAACTTGATCCGTTGAAAGCTGATATTACGCCACTTGCCTTGTACCGCCTGGCGTTCAAACAACACGCATTCTCAGGTAAAGAACATATCCTTCTGGCGGATTTAACACACGGCAAGTTGACCGTTTCTATTTTTCATGAACATTATCCGCTCTTCATGAGACCGGTCAATCTTGAAAATTCTACTGATTTATCTGTCATACGGGATTTTACAAGTGATACGGGCATCGTGACACCTTCTACTATTGTCATGGAACTTGAAAAACTCATTAACTTTTATCGTTATAATTTGTGGAATGGTGCTGCGTCCATCACACATCTCCTTGTGAACGGTGAATACAGCCGGATGGAAGAATTACTTTCCTTCATCAGAGATCGCCTTGCCATCAAAGCGGATGTATTGGTTAAAGAACCCTTACATTTTGCAAACGGGGAAGAAATACCAGCACGCTTTAACCGGACAATTGGGTTGGCATTGAAAGAGGTGTAGATATGCTAGTCGATATAAATCTATTGCCAGAAAGAGAGAAGGAGCGTTCACAACTTCTTGTTGGAGCACTAGCTATCATAGGCACCGCTATTCTTGTATATATTGTCACGCTCATGCTGACAAACAGTCTTGTTAGTGAAAGTGCAACGCTTGAAAGTCAGCTAACTTCTCTTCAAGCGAGTCAAGAGGAAATTCGTGCTGAACTTCAACACTCGGAATCGGGCGACGAGAAAACAGTGCTTGCTACAACTGTTGGATGGGCAGAAGAGTATCAGTTTGATACTGTTCCACTATTGCACGAGCTAATCGTGTTATTGCCTGTACGCGGTTTTTTTCAAACATTTGACTTTACTAGCCCCAATTTAGCGAAAGTTTCGATCCAGTTCGATACAAAACCGGAAAGTGCTTATTACTACACCCGATTGAAATCATCTCCTTCTGTTTCAGAAATCCATTTAGATTCAGTCGTAATTGATGAAGGATCGGATGAAGAAGGCAGTGATTCGACGGAAGTTCTGCCGCGTTATCTTGCGACGTATTCAATTCAATTTATTGATCATCGAATTGTAGCCGAAGGGACAGCTGGAACAACGGATGAGATAGAAGAAGTGCCTAGCACGGTTGAGGGGGATGAATCGAGTGACAAATTTGACTAAACGTCAAAAGGAAATTGCCCTTGTCGTCTTATCCGTTTTACTCTTACTATCCATAGCAGCCTATTCGTATGTTAAAGTCTATACGCCCGCTAAAGAAACGAATGAGCAAATAAAGCTTACGACTAGCAATGAACGCGATGTCTATTTTGCACTCCTAAAGCAATCAGCATCGAACAGAAAGACCGATACTGCCAGTTCTCAGCCATTGCAACGTAAAGTTCCTACAAAGCCACTTGAAGATGCTGTCATGCTTCAAATTGGCAAAGCGGAAATAAAATCAGGTGCAATAGTAAAGGAAATAACGTTTACGCAGGGTGATTTCATGATCGAAAATCCGCCTGAAATGGTTGGAAACGTCAGTCAATTGTTAACCGAAGTTGTTCTTCAAACTGATTCATACATAGGAATTGAAAAATTTGTTGATGAAATTGAAAAGATGGAACGTATTTTCATCATAGATTCGATTAGTTTTAACATGCCTCAGGAAATTCGTGATGAGGAAGCGGCAAAAGAGATTATTGAGATGACCGTATCGTTTTCTGCTTTTTATCGTCCCGATTTAGTGGATTTACAACATGAGGCACCGAAAACAAATGCACCGCCATCAAGTGAGAAAATAGATCCTACGCCTTTCAATGATGGAACGAAAGAGGGAGAATTCAAATGACAGTCATGTTTACTATCGGGTTCTTCCTTTAGGCATTGGTTTCAGTCTTATCTTTAAAGGTTTTGAATATATGCACCAAAAAGGAATTAACTTTCTTACTGCCGTTCCAATGCATGAAATATGACCGGAACAAGTTGCCCCTTGAGCTTGCGCCGGTTTTTTCTATTTAAAACTGGCAAACTATTGATTTCTTTTATTTTTGAAAAGTAGTATAATTTTAAGTAGCTGGTCCTTTGCACTGCGAAGTTTCACAACGGTCTGGGGGAATCAAAACGATTTCTCCTTATAGGTTTTAGTTGCCGAAAGAGGTGGGACACTTGCAAACTCAACAACTTGGCATTTATCTACTAGTGTACATGGTTCCTGCCTTTGTGATTTTCGGAATAGGCTGTATGGTGTTGGCGCAAAGCCCTCGACGTTTGGAACATAAGTTAATGGTGGCATTTAGTTTTACGTATTGTCTGCTGTTTCTTGAAGAATTTATTCGGCATTTATTGCCATTGTCTTCTAGTGCTTGGATGGTTGGCATGTTTTTTTACCAAATTAGGTTATTGACCTCAGTTATTTTATTCCACTTTTTTATTCATACGACGAAAATGTACGAGCGTTTTCGTATACTTTTCTATCCATATCTCTTTTACGTTCCTGTCGTAATCGTCATCATTTTAACGGTGATGAATGTCAATGTCGTGGATAACACTGAATTTATTCAAAATGGCATTTGGTACTCGCAGATTTTTAGCGAGTCCTATTATATGAAGCTGATCCTATCAAATGTAATATTTATTCTTATGATTGTCACTTTATGGAGTGGGATGAAGCACGCGACTTCGTTCAGAAAACGTAAATCCATTCAAGTTTTAATGGTGGGAATGATAAGTATGCTCATTTTGACAGTCATTTTGGGTTATCCGAATTATGGTAGATTCTTACCCCCGTATCCATATCTACTATCCGGAATTGTGTTTACCGCATTCCTATCCATTTCCGTTTTACGTTTTCAGTTATTACCTTCCGTTACGAGAAGATATAAAGAATTGTTCAACTTAAGTCCTGTATCTATCATTATTACGAATGATCAGTGGGAAGTATTGGAGTTCAATGACAATGCGGCTATTGAGCTCGGACCTCAAATTAAAGAAGGTTTCATTTTAATCGATTATTTTAAAGTGACAGCGAATAGACAGCAACTACTTCGATTAAGCGAGCAGTTGGAAAAAAAAGTGACCATCAGAGATTACCCCATTAAAATTATGAACACAGCCGAGGATGAATACCTCTATTTTTCGCTGGATGCATCGCTGTTGAGAGTGGATGAGGATGTCTTTTATTATTTGATTTGGCGTAATGTGACCGATGAATTGGAAAGTAAGCAGCTTGTTCAGCACTTAGCCTATCATGATGCGCTAACTACTATTTACAATCGAGCGTATTTTGTTACTGAAGTAAAGGGAAGATTAAAACTTTTGCCCGTTCAGTCAACGAATGGGACGGCGCTTGTGCTCATTGACTTAAATCGATTCAAAGTGATCAATGATACATATGGACATTCCGTCGGCGATCATGTGTTGAAGCATACAGCTTCCATTTTGATGAAAATAACACGGGAGAGTGACATTGTCGCACGTTTTGGCGGCGATGAGTTCGTCATTTTCCTAGAGGAATACCCAACGGATCAAGCGGTGGATGATTGGGTGGATGTTTTACGGGAAGAATTCGCAGCCAATCCGTTTGTTGGAAATGACTTGGTGTTGAAAATTAAGCCAAGTATCGGGGTTGCTTTTTATTCAGTTGAGGCAAGCGAATTCGATGAGCTATATCAATTGGCCGATGTGAAAATGTATGAAGATAAGGAAAAGTCTAGAAGGAAGCAAAAGGTGCTCCAAATTGACTTAGAAGATAAACAGTAGAAGGAGAATTGCATGGGAATTGTTATTGGTGTTTTCTTTTTCCTATACGGTATTGTATTAGGATCATTTTTCAATGTTGTCGGATTACGTGTGCCAAAGAAGGAGTCGATTGTTTCGCCTCCTTCACATTGCGCCGTCTGTAATCGGAAATTAGGCGTTCTCGATCTAATTCCAGTCTTTTCTTATCTATTTCTACAAGGGAAATGCAGGGGATGTGGTACGAAAATCAGCCCCATTTATCCAATCATGGAGCTGGTGACAGGGATTTTATTTGTGTTAAGTTACGCAATGCTCGGATTTAGTGGCGAATTAATCGTCGCCATTTTGTTTATGTCGCTTCTTGTCATCATTACGGTGTCTGACATCGCCTATATGCTTATCCCTAATAAGGTGCTGCTGCCGTTCGCTGTCGTGTTGCTTGGGATTCGGCTGTTCATTCCCCTAGAGCCGTGGTGGGATAGCCTGCTGGGGGCTCTAGTGGGCTTCGGAGTCCTATATCTTATTGCTGTTGTGTCGAAAGGTGGCATGGGTGGTGGGGACATCAAATTGTTTTTCGTTATCGGTCTCGTGTTGGGCACGGCGAATACGCTTTTGACGCTGTTTTTAGCGGCGTTCATCGGGTCTATTGCTGGCTTAGTCTTGTTGAAACGGACGGGGCAAGGACGAAAAACACCTATCCCATTCGGCCCCTCGATTGCATTGGCCGCCGTCATTGCTTACTTCTGGGGAGCTGATTTTGTCGGTTGGTATGGCAATTTATTCTATTAAGTCGATAAATTTACTGGAACAAGGCGACATACGTCTTGTTCTTTTTCATGTCCATTCTGATACGGTTAACTATAAAAGCACCTTGGAAAGGGCTGACTTATGCCCTTAGCACATAGGCGCTAGATAAACTTAAACGGGGTGGTCAACAATGAAATTCGGAAAACGCTACTCGAAAGGGACAGTCATCATGGCGATGCTTCATGGTGTCCTCATTGGTGTCGCGGCTGTTGCGGTGATTGGTCTACTGCTTATGGGGACTAAAGGGGAAGACGACAGAAAGACAAGCGGTAAAGAGATACCTACAGCGGGTCCAGCAGCAGTTGAGAATTCGGCAAAGCCTGATGAAGAGCCGTTACAATTATTTGCAAAACAACATGGAGCATTTTCATCCTCTGAATCTGCAACTCTATTTATTGCAGAAGATCCAACTCTATCGAAAGCGGCCGTCATAAAGGCGGGCGATAAATACTTAGTTTGGACTGCAGTTGGGTTGACGGAAAATGAGATTAATTCTAGTGAATCTGAAGGTACGTATCGGAAAACGTTCAGGGCGGATACCTCATCCTGCGGGGCAATCGGTGCAGGGAAATTGCGCGAGGTCCTCAAGCAAACGGAAATAGCCAAAATTAATTATTCGGACGAAACTAAAAAGGAAGGGAAAGATGATGATAAGACGAAGGGGTTTTACAAGAATATCGCCGCCATTACAGTATTTACGAAGGATTTACGTATCGTCAGATTGCATCTTCTTTCCCATTATTCACATACAGAAAACTGCGTTAAAATCACTTTTTGAGGATTAAAAAGGGGTCAAATTTGAGTTTTGAGGATTTTAAGACAATTTTCACAAATCCTTTTATCCAGTATGATGGGCTAAAGGGGGAATTACTAATGAAATTTACAGTTGTTAAACCAGTTATTCTAGCTTCAGCATCTCCGCGTCGGAAAGAAATCCTAAGTTTGCTTGGCTTCCCGTTCGCAGTTGTGCCAAGCAATGTGTCTGAGGATTTAGCTCTAGGAAATAATGAATTTGAAAGCTATGCACGGCAACTCGCTGCGATGAAAACGCAAGCAGTTGCGAATGATTGGCAGGGTTCTATCGTAATCGGAGCTGATACGATTGTTGTGCATGAAGGGAAGTTATATTCGAAACCAGAGAGTAAAGAACAAGCGCGAACATTTTTAAAAGCGCTTTCTGGTGAAACACATACAGTTATAACAGGTGTTGGGTTATTTATGGGTGATGAGATATGTACATTTTCCGTCCAGACAAAAGTTACTTTCCGAGAACTTGACGATATGTTGATTAACGCATATGTGGAATCCGGGGATCCGATGGACAAGGCTGGCGGATACGGTATTCAGACGGCTGGTGCACTATTGGTAGAAAAAATTGAAGGTGATTATTACAATGTTATGGGTTTGCCGATAGCTATGTTGACGGAGTATATGCGGAAGCTGTCCCTTATGGAATTGAAGGGCGGTGTATCATTCATTGACAATTGACACTCAGCCGGGAATGATGATCCGAGACGTACATATAGCGGACAGGCCGCGCGAGCGACTTATTAGGCAAGGTGCGGAAAGTTTATCCAATCAAGAGCTGGTTGCAATATTGTTACGCACGGGTACAAAACAGGAATCTGTTCTCGTTCTTGCTAACCGAATTCTATCCTCATTCGATAAAATCCAAGACTTGAAAGACGCTACGATTGAAGAAATGATACTGGTAAAAGGGGTCGGCAAGGCGAAGGCGGTCCAACTCCTAGCTGCCGCAGAGATTGGCAAGCGGATGTATCGTAAGCATTCAGAGGGGCGCTACACGATAAGGTCCCCAGAGGATGCGGCTGCCTATTTAATGACAGATATGGCCTCACTCAATCAAGAGCATTTCGTTGTGCTCTTTTTAAATGTTAAAAATGAAGTCCTTCATAAACAGACTATTTTTATCGGTAGCCTGAACTCAAGCATAGTTCATCCACGCGAAATTTTTCGTGAAGCAGTAAAGCGATCTGCTGCATCCATAATAGTTTCGCACAATCATCCGAGCGGAAACCCATCACCATCTCCGGAAGATATCGAAGTAACAAAGAGACTCATTGAAGCGGGTTCAATTATGGGCATCGAAGTACTCGACCACGTTATCATCGGAGATCACCAGTTTTTAAGCTTAAAAGAGAAGGGATATATGTGACTTTATTCTGAAATAATGCTTCGAATGGCACGAAAAATGAATCAGGGTACATGTGACGCTGTGAATTTGCTCTTCTATCCGTTATACTATGGTGTATGATTTCATGAATGCCGTAATTAACGGTTTAGCAGAAAGGAAGAACAAATTTGTTTGGTTTTGGATCTAGAGATGTCGGGATTGACCTCGGCACAGCAAATACATTAGTTTTCATTAAAGGAAAAGGCATTGTCCTAAGAGAGCCTTCAGTAGTAGCAAAAAATACACATACAGGTGAAATTGTTGCAGTCGGTAGCGCTGCTAGAAATATGATTGGGCGTACACCTGGATCAATCGTGGCAACTCGTCCGATGAAAGATGGAGTCATTGCTGATTTTGAAATTACGACAGCTATGATTGAGCATTACATGAAAGAAGCAACGAAAACGTCGGGCGGAGCATGGAAAAAGCCAAATGTCCTAATTTGTGTGCCTTACGGAATTACTTCTGTTGAACAGCGCGCGGTTATTGATGCTTCACGTCAAGCTGGTGCAAAAGAAGCGTTCACAATTGAAGAACCGTTTGCGGCTGCAATTGGCGCAAATCTACCTGTTTGGGAACCTACTGGTAGCATGGTCGTCGATATTGGTGGCGGAACTACAGAAGTTGCAGTCATTTCACTTGGCGGCATCGTAACAAGCGAGTCAATCCGTGTCGGTGGTGACACAATGGACGGCGCGATTATTAGCTATATCCGTAAAATGTATAATTTGACTATCGGTGAACGGACGGCAGAAGCTATTAAAATTGAAATTGGTTCTGCAAAAGTAATTGGTGATACACAGAAAATGGAGATTCGCGGACGCGATCTTTTGACTGGTCTGCCGAAAACGATTGAAATCTCTTCGGATGAAATCGCAGAAGCACTGCGTGAGTCAATTGCACAAATCATTGATGGCGTGAAAAAGACGCTTGAAACAACGCCTCCAGAATTATCTTCGGATGTTATGGAACGCGGAATTGTGCTAACAGGTGGTGGTGCATTGCTTCAGAATCTTGATAAAGTCATTTCTGATGAAACACAAATGCCTGTTTTCATAGCTGAAGATCCACTCGATTGTGTTGCCATCGGTACAGGTAAAGCACTTGATAATTTTGAATTGATCAAAAAAATGCAAGGTAGATAAGTAAGGGAGGACATGGGCAATGCCGCGATTTTTTTCAAATAAACGTTTGATATTACTGCTCGTGGGCGTCATTATCCTTGTGGCATTAATTTCATTCTCCCTCAAAGACCGGCAGAATGCCTCCCTTCCAGAACAAGTTGTGAAAGATGTAGTCGGCTTCGGGCAATCACTATTCTCGAAGCCGGCGCTTTACATAACAAACGTCATTGGGAATATTGATGGGATTTTGAATACATACGAAGAAAACAAACATTTAAAAGTAAGATTAAGCGAATACGCCTCTGGACAAGCAGAGCTGGCGGATGTTAAAGCTGAAAATGAACGTTTGCTCGAAGTTGTAGGTAAAAAGGATGATTTGCGTGTGTATGAACCGGTTCAGGCAACGGTCATTTCACGGAACCCTGATCAGTGGGAAGAGAAAATCATCATCGACAAGGGCGAAGAACACGGCATTAAAAAGAATATGGCGGTCATTACAGCGAATGGCCTGGTTGGGAAAGTTGTCCTTGTTACACCTTTTACTTCAACGGTGGAACTATTGTCAACAGAAAACCGGAATTTACGTGTTGCTGCAGTCGTTGCGGGTGAAAAGACTTACGGACTGATCGAGGGGTACGACCGGAAACGCAGTGAGCTCATTATGAAACGGATTGACTCTAGTTTCGAAGTCAAAGTCGGTCAGAAAGTTATAACATCTGGTCTTGGTGGTATTTTTCCAAAGGGTCTTTTGATCGGTGAAGTAACAGAAGTGTCGACAGATGATTATGGACTGACGAAGTTGGCGTATATTCGTCCAGCAGCAGATTTCTCGTTGTTAGATCATGTCATCATTACCAAGCGCTCATCGATTACTGATGTTAATGGTACGGACGGGAACGATACTACAAATACTGAGGGGGAGGATGGATCATGATCCGGTCCATTATCCCTCTTATTGCTGTATTGCTATTTTTCCTAGAGCCTGTTTTTAGCCTGTTTTCACCCGTGAATATAGGTGGTACTAGTTATACACTTGTTCCGCGGTTTGTGGTCGTGTACCTTATTTTTATAGCTGTCTATTACAGTAGACAACGTGCAATCATTTACGGAATTGTGCTTGGACTCTTGTATGATATGTACCATATTGATATTATTGGATTATATGCATTTCTCTATCCTTTGATCTGCTTTATTGCAACACTAATTATTCGCCAAATCCATCGCCATATTGTTACGGTGATGTTCCTGGCGTTACTTCTGATTATCGTGCTTGAAGTGCTATCATACTTTTTCGCTAGTCTTGTTTCATTGACATCAATTGGCTTAGATGAATTCATTACTGGAAGACTTGTTCCAACGATAATTGCGAATTCGATTTTTGTTGGTATGTTTGGCTGGTTTTTCAAAACTCTTATCTATAAAAGAGTAGTAGAGCGACAAGGCGAAACTTTGTAAAAGAAAATGCGGGGTGACGCAAATGACGAAACAGCAATATGTAACGATAAAAGGGACAAAGGACGGTCTAGTTCTTCGGCTTGACGACAAATGCGCTTATTCGGACATGATTGCCGAACTCCGTAGAAAAGTGGAGGAAGACGGCTTGGAGGGACTTGCGGAAGTGCAGGTTCATACAGGTAGTCGCTACTGCAATGAAGAAGAATTGCGGGAAATTATGAACACGATTCATGATTCTCCAAATTTACGTGTATCAAAAATCCAAAGTGATGTTATCACGATGGAAGAATGCAATAGAAAAGTGCTTGAAAACCAATCCGAAACCTACGTCGGTATCGTGCGATCGGGTCAAGTTGTGCAGGCAGAAGGTGATCTCGTTGTCATTGGTGACGTAAATCCCAATGGCCGCGTGGTCGCTGCAGGCAGCATCTATGTTCTTGGTAGGCTGAAAGGAATCGCCCATGCAGGCTCGAGCGGCAATGCGAAGGCTGTTATTGCGGCTTCTTGGCTTGAAGCAACACATCTTATAATCGCGGACAAAATGGAAACGATGACGGATGAGTTAACGATTTTGTCGGAACAACCGGAAATGGAATGTGCCTATTTGCATCCGAACGGCTTCATCGCCATCGATCGTCTGCAGGAACTCCGGATTCTTCGGCCTGGTCTGTCATCATTTAAAGGAGGAAGCTAGTGTGGGAGAAGCAATCGTAATAACATCTGGTAAAGGTGGTGTCGGTAAGACGACGACAACTGCAAACCTTGGAACCGCATTGGCTCTCCAAGGTAAAAAAGTGTGTCTGGTTGACACTGATATCGGTCTCCGAAACCTAGACGTCATTCTCGGCCTTGAAAACCGTATCATCTACGATTTAGTGGATGTCATTGAAGGACGCTGTAAAGTTCAACAGGCACTTGTGAAGGATAAACGCTTTGAGGACGGTCTCTTTTTATTGCCGGCTGCTCAAACTACTGATAAAAATGCTATAAATCCGGAACAGATGAAAACATTGGTCAATGAACTAAAACGAGATTATGATTATATATTGATTGACTGTCCGGCTGGTATCGAACAAGGTTTCAAAAACGCCATTGCCGGTGCAGACCGTGCCATTGTTGTTACGACACCTGAAATTTCGGCCGTCCGTGACGCAGACCGCATCATTGGTTTGCTTGAACAGGAAGACATAGAACCGCCGAAACTGATCATCAACCGCATCAGGCGGCATCTCATGACTAACGGAGATGCACTTGATGTCAACGATATTACGACACACTTGTCTATCGACTTGCTTGGAATCGTCCTAGACGACGAAAGTGTTATCACCTCCTCGAACAAAGGGGAGCCAGTCGTCATGGATCCAGCGAACCCTGCAGCAATGGGCTATCGCAACATTGCCCGTCGCATTCTCGGCGAATCCGTTCCGCTTATGTCACTTGCCGCAGGGAAACCTGGATTCTTCGGTAAACTTAAATCGATATTTGCTAGATAACCCCAAACCCCTGACACATATTTTTTGTGTTGGGGGTTTTTTGTGGAATTTCGGTTGGGGAGGAGAGTTGAAATTATGATTCGAAAGTTGGTATTACGTTCTTGAAGTTGTGATTAGAATCCAAGAGTTGACATTAAAGCTAGAGAAGATGGATTTAAATATTCAAATTCAAACCAACCGCCCATACTATTCCCCTCATCTACGTCATATACTAAAAAAAACGGGTGGTGTGACCGGTTGAAATGGAGAACGAAGTGGATAATGGCGATTGTGTTGACGCTCGGTGTGATTGGTGTGGCTAAGTTGGAGGATGCGGGTGTTATTCAGGAACCTGTAACACAGTATGTGACGTCTGGAAAGGACTTTTTGGCGATGAAGAAATGGGTTGCGACGATGATTAAAGATCCCGGGGCCGACAAAATTGCGGTCATGGCAGATCCTCATCGGGAAGATCCTTTTTCTGCGTATGAATCAATGCAACCCTATAAAGAGGGAGTAATTGTATCCTATACGCAACCATTGGCGATTGATGCACAAGAAAACGGGCTAGTCATATTCACAGGTTTTACGCGTGAATCGGGTAAGACTATCACGGTATTATATGATAGTGGGGATGAAGTGACGTATGGTTACGTTGGAAAAGTTGTCAAACTGCCGTATACTGCTGTGAAAAAAGGGGACACGCTGGCGCTAATGAATGAGGGGGCGATTTATCTGAAGGTGAAGCGTAATGGGGTGAAAATGGATGCATCACTATTACCAACATATCTTTTGGGCGAGGAACAATGAAATTTAAGCTCCATCCTGTTCTCTTGCCTTTTTTTATATTTTTAATCATGACCGGCAGCATTTCGATCTATGCCATTATTTTTATTTCGCTTCTGATCCATGAAGCCGGTCATCTCCTTGCTGCCTATCTAACTGGAATGCGCATACGATCCTGTACAATCATGCCATACGGTGGCGAAATCGTTATTTGGAATAAACACATGGCACCAAGGAGAGATCGTCTCCTCGTCGCGCTTAGCGGCCCTTTAGCAACGTTGCTTCTTTTATTAATGGCAATATTGATTCCATTTCCGGGTGACGACCAAGTTATCCGGATTCAAGTCGCATTGCTAGTGCTTAACTTACTTCCCATTCTACCGCTTGATGGTGGACAGGCAATATGTGCGCTGCTCGAAACAGACGGTTCCGTTTATCGCACGCGTGCTCTTTTTTTACTCCATTCCATTCTTTTTCTTTGCGCTGGCATTATCCTATTATCAGCTGATTTGCCTAAGACATTGCCCTACATTCTCCTGGCAACGTTCCTCCTGCTTCAAAACATTTCCGCATTTCGATTCCGAAAATATGAAAAAGCATTTGCCGAAATGAAATTAAATAGATTGACGTAATAAAATATACGTGGTATCATTCAAGAGTTAATGTTTGTAGCACCCGTGCTACAACCGCACTGATAAGGTACAAGTATCCGTACGGATCACCTTTGAAGGCGAGTCTGTAATTATAGAGGAGGTGCAAGTATGTACGCAATTATTGAAACTGGTGGAAAACAGATCAAAGTTGAAAAAGGCCAGGAAATCTACATTGAAAAAGTAGCTGGAGAAGCTGACGAAGTTGTCACTTTCAACAGAGTTCTATTCGTAGGTGGAGAAGACGTGAAAGTAGGCGTTCCATTCGTGGAAGGTGCTACAGTTACAGGAACTGTTGTAAAACAGGGACGTGCTAAAAAAATCACTGTTTTCAAATACAAGCCGAAAAAGAACTATCACAAAAAACAAGGTCATCGTCAGCCATACACGAAAATCGTCATTGACGGTATCAATCTGTAAGCCGGCATGATCAAAATCATCATCAAGAAACAATCATCCGGTCGGATCAACTCTTTTGAGATGTCAGGCCACGCTAATTTCGCGGAATACGGAAAAGACCTTGTCTGTGCAGCTGCATCAGCAGTATCATTTGGTGCTGTCAATGCAATTATTGCACTTACAGGCAAAACCCCTGAGATTCAACAAGGATCTGAGAGTGGTTATTTGAAAGTCATATTTCCGGATACTGAAGAAAACGATCACGATACACAGTTGATTGTGAAGGCAATGATTGTTTCGTTGCAGACGATTGAAAATGACTATGGGCAACATATAAAAATTATTCTTAAATAGTAGGAGGTGGCATACATGCTACGTTTAGATCTCCAGTTTTTCGCATCGAAAAAAGGGGTAGGTTCTACTCGGAACGGTCGTGACTCACACTCGAAACGTCTTGGCGCAAAACGCGCGGACGGACAGTTTGTTACTGGCGGCTCAATCCTTTATCGTCAGCGCGGAACGAAAATTCATCCAGGTGAAAACGTCGGTATCGGCGGTGACGATACTCTTTTTGCAAAAGTTGACGGCGTCGTTCGTTTCGAACGTTTTGGTCGCGATAAAAAGAAAGTTAGCGTATACCCTGAAGTTCAGGAAGCTTAATATACGTACGACAGAAAGGACTGCATACGAATGTGCAGTCCTTTTTTCTTTTTTTAGACACAGATAGAAGTCATACCTTTTTACGCTTGCCACAAATAGCGAAACAAGCTATATAGATGCTATACTGTATACATGAAAATTGTTGGCGGTGAATGGGAATGGGGAACAGTAAACTTACCACGGCGAAAGCGCTGAAATTTGCGAGACATGATTTTTTAAATGAACTTCAATTAGTCTTGCTCTATATCGATCTTGATAAACTACCGGAAGCAAAACAAAAGATCTTGGAAGCAACCGATCGTATGCGTGAAGTGGCATTGTTAGAAAGGCTTGGGCTTCCAGCCGTTGAGACATGGCTAACTACGTTCGACTGGTTGTACGGTGCGTATACTAAAACGATGTCGTGTACAATAGCGTCTGGAATCCGAGAAGCCGACGATACGGAAGTTGTAACTTATTTAGAACGAATGTTCAGCGAAGCCGAAAAAACACTAGACCCGACATCTGAATATGAAACACAAATCGATGTGCAGGCAACAGCGACAAGTTGGTCAATTACTATTGCTGTGCATGGTCAGATGGAAAATAGACTTCCTGCACCGATAGCGGATGGAAACTTTGCTGTTAAAGAGACACTTTCACAAAATCAATGGACGTTCACAATTAGTGGACAATAGGAGGAAAATAAATGTTTGTCGATCACGTTAAGATTTATGTAAAAGGCGGCGACGGTGGTGATGGAATGGTTGCTTTCCGTCGGGAAAAGTATATCGCATATGGTGGCCCAGCCGGTGGCGATGGAGGACAAGGTGCTAACGTTGTTTTCATTGTAGATGAAGGATTGCGGACACTGATGGATTTCCGTTACCAGCGTCATTTCAAGGCCCAACGCGGTGAGCACGGTGGAAGTAAAAATATGCACGGGAAAAACGCAACGGATGTAGTTGTCAAAGTACCACCTGGTACGATTGTGACAGATGCGGAAGATGGTGCAATCATCGCTGACCTCGTTGAGCACGGTCAGACAGCAATCATTGCTAAAGGCGGCCGTGGAGGACGCGGGAATAGCCGATTCGCGACACCATCAAACCCTGCACCTGAATTATCTGAAAAAGGTGAGCCAGGCGCTAATAAAGAAATTAACTTGGAATTGAAAGTGCTAGCGGATGCAGGACTTGTTGGCTTCCCGAGTGTTGGTAAATCAACGTTATTATCTGTTGTTTCCGCTGCAAAACCAAAAATTGCAGATTATCATTTTACGACCCTTGTTCCGAATTTGGGCATGGTTGAAACGGATGATCACCGCGGCTTCGTGCTAGCTGATCTACCAGGATTGATTGAAGGAGCGCACCAAGGGATTGGTCTAGGTCATCAGTTCTTGCGTCACATCGAACGGACACGCGTCATCATCCACGTGGTTGACATGTCCGGCCTTGAAGGACGTGAGCCATACGAGGATTTCTTGACAATCAATGAGGAATTAGAACAATACAATATGCGTTTGACAGAACGTCCGCAAATCATTGTTGCAAATAAAATGGACATGCCTGAAGCAGAAGAGAATCTTAAAATCTTCAAGGAAAAACTGAATGACAGCAATGCACTCATCTTCCCAACTTCAGCACTCACAAGAACGGGACTTGACGGACTTCTACATGCTGTTGCGAATTTACTTGAAACGACACCGGAATTCCCAATGCATGAGATTGAGGACGAAGACAAAGAGAACTCAGTTCTGTACAAATATGATGGAGAAGCAGAGTTGTTTAAAGTTGAACGTGATGATGACGGCGCATTCGTATTGTCGGGCTATACAATTGAGCGTCTATTCAGGATGACGGACTTTAACTTTGACCAATCCGTTCGTAAATTCGCGAGACAATTGCGTGGTATGGGAGTAGATGATGAACTCCGTAAACGTGGCGCGAAAGACGGGGATACAGTGCGACTTCTTGACTTCGAATTTGAATTCGTAGATTAATCAGTTGGAATGAATGAATAAAAATGACTAAAGGTACGCACGAAGGGGGATATCCTATGAAGCAGTTGGGGGAAGGTCAGTTTTATCTTGTAAGGGAAGACGTACTGACAGAATCGATGCTGAAAATGTTAGAAGCGAAAAGGCTTTTAGCGAGCGGAGAGGAATCGACGATACAAGATGCCACGAAAAGGGTAGGACTATCCCGTAGTGCATTTTATAAATACCGCGACACTGTTTACCCGTTCGAATCCATTGCGCGTGAGCGTATCCTGACGATTTTCATTCAACTTGAAGACCGGAAAGGATCGCTTGCGACATTGTTGCAGATCGTCTCAGAGTCGAAATGTAACGTTTTAACAATTCACCAAACGATTCCTGTTCAAGCACGGGCCAATATTACCTTGTCACTCGATGTGACAGAAATGATTATAAAAATGGAAGAGTTCCTGCAACGATTAAAAGCACCTGACTTTGTCGATTCGGTAGTCTTAATCAGTTCAGGTGCACTCTGATGGGAGGATACTAGTATGGGAAATGATAGGTATACGCCTACTGTCGCTTATTTGGGGCCGGAAGCATCATTCACGCACGTTGCGGCAAGCACTCTTTTTGGAACTTCGGGTTTGATACCTCAACCTACAATACCGGATTGTGTAGAGGCTGTGGTAGAAGGGCGCGTCGCCTATGCGATTGTTCCGCTTGAAAACGCGTTGGAAGGATCCGTTCCGATGACCATTGATTACCTGTTCCATGGGGCAGAGTTGTTCATAAACGCTGAAATATCAATACCAATCGAACAGCATCTAATGGTCCATAAAAAGCAAATTCCTTTTATCACTGAAATGGAATCCATCAATTCTCATCCCCATGCTCTTGCACAGTGTCATAAATATTTGCAGTACCATTACCGTCGTGTCCCGCTTATCCAGACGACCTCCACGGCGGCGGCTGCCAAATATATTTCCGAAAACCCGGATGTGAAGGTTGCGGCAATCGGAAACAAGTTGGCGGCTGAAAAATATGGTCTACATATCGCAGAGGAGAATATTCACGATTTTCATTTTAACCATACGCGATTCGTCGTATTATCCCTGCGAAAAGAAATTTTGGAAACAAATGACCATTCTGCAAAACTAAAAACGACATTAATGGTAAAATTGCCAGAAGATGATCGTTCGGGTGTGTTACACCAGGTTTTATCCGTTTTTGCATGGCGTAGACTCAATTTAAGTAAAATTGAATCAAGGCCCTTAAAAACAGGACTCGGCAATTATTTCTTCATTATCGACGTAATGGAATCTGAAGAACACCCGATGATGAAAGGTGCGATGGAAGAACTCGCCGCACTGAATTGTACTGCCCGCTCATTCGGTTCATATTTCATATACGACCAACTGCCATCACGTCATTCAATATGACCGTGATGGTTTTTTCTTGCAAGAAAGTATACGTTTTTTTGACTTAGAATAGTGTCTAGCTCCGGGCGCCAGCCGCTCGGGTCATAAGCAATCCAGCTATGTGGCAAAGAGCGCCACGTCGCTGGATCGACTTATGCCTGTCGCGTCTAGAAGGCGCCTTCCGCTTTTCTTTAGAA
>NZ_JADPRX010000006.1:0-114632 GCF_017347125.1 Sporosarcina sp. E16_3 | reverse complement strand
TTCGACGGAGCGTTGTTTAGTTCGGCGTGACGTTGCTTACTTTCGACGGAGCGTTGTTTTGTTTCGGCGGGATGTTGCTTACTTTCAACGGAACGTTGTCTACTCGGCGTGACGTTGCTTTCTTCCAATCAAAAATCGGTTGCCCCCTTCAAAGGACAACCGTTTTTTCATCCGCGTGCCAGCATTTTTTGATTTCGTTCGAAGACGCGATTCAAATAAAAGGAGTACAGTTCCATTTCTTCCGGTTTTAAGCCGCCTATCTCAACATGATCCGCGAGCTCTCGCAACAAAAGTTGGATTCGAATAACGATATCACTCACCGTGAATGGCATGTCAAGCAGTTCGGACAGGGATGCCATGACTTCTGGTTTAATGGTTGGGTAAGTGAACTTCGTCTCTTCCCCTTGCAAGCCAGTTTCGTAAAAATCACGAATCAGCTCAGCACGATCTGCCCCGCTTCCTTCGACGCAAAGATAGACTTGGACGGCGATGCCTTGCCGCAATCTGCGCTGTGAAATGCCGGCGAATTTACGGCCATCAATACTCAAATCATACGAACCTGGACAGTACGACCCCACAATTTCATAGGCTTCAATACGGTCACCTGCTTCCGGAAAAAGCATACGAACGAATGCGAGCATTACTTCATAGCCTGCCGGAATATCGATTGACGAGTCAAGTTCAGATAGAACAATTGAGATGTTTAATACGCCTTCATCAAGCACCACTGCTAGTCCGCCTGAATTGCGAACAATCGCGTTATAACCTGCATTTTCAAGTGTCGAAACTGCTTCTGTGACATGTGGCAGTCGATGATCTTGGATGCCCAGCACGACAGTTTGATTATGCACCCATGTTCGGACTGTTGGCACGCTCAATTGTTGGCCAACAAGATGGCAAAGCGTATCGTCTGCGGCGAATGATTCTAGTGCGGAACGGGTACGTGTTGTCATGGATTCATCCACAAAACGCCATGCAGGAATAGTTAAAAAAGATTCATATGCTATCATTCAAATTTCTCCTGCTCATAGACTTTGCGCCGCGGTTAACAGGGCAAGCTTGTACACATCAGTAGCGGAACAACCGCGTGACAAATCATTTACGGGTGCGTTCAGTCCTTGAAGAATTGGGCCAATTGCTTCGTAGCCGCCAAGACGCTCCGCAATTTTATAACCGATATTGCCGGCTTCAAGTGACGGAAAAACGAAGACGTTGGCATTGCCTTGAATGATTGATTCAGGTGCCTTTTTCGCAGCAATCTCCGGAACATAGGCCGCGTCAAATTGGAATTCACCGTCGAGTAGCAAATCCGGTGCAAGTGATTGAGCGATTTTCACCGCGTTCGCAACTTTTTCTGTTTCTTCCGTTACGGCAGATCCTTTTGTAGAGAAACTTAGCATCGCAACACGTGGATCCACACCGAATGCCCGCGCTGTTTTGGCGCTTTCAATCGCGATTTCGGCCAGTTCTTGCGCTGTTGGTGCAACCGTAATCGCACAGTCCGCAAATACAAGCCGTTCATCGCCTTTCATCATAACAAAAGCCCCGCTCGTCCTTGAAATGCCTGGTTTTGTTTTAATAATTTGAAGCGCCGGTCGTACCGTGTCTGCAGTCGAATGCGCAGCCCCACTTACCAACCCGTCCGCACGCCCTGTATAAACAAGCATTGTTCCGAAATAATTAACGTCCGTCAATTGTTCACGTGCTTGCTCTACCGTTGCTTTGCCACCACGACGTTCCACGAACTTTTCAACTAGTTGTTCAAAATAGGAAACACTCACGGGATCAATGACATCTATTTCCGAAATATCAATTCCTGCTTCAGTTGCAACTTCTTGCACTTCGGTTTCATTACCAAGAAGGACCGGCTTCACAAGCCCTTCTTCTTGAAGGCGTGACGCCGCTTCTAAAACGCGGATATCCGTTCCTTCTGGTAGGATAATCGTCTTTCTTTTACCGCTTAAACTTTCTTTAATTTCACCAAATAAATCAGTCATTAAATATCCACCTTTCCCATACGCTCATGCTCTAAGCATACACCAATAAAGCAGGCGGTAAAAGCGATTTACTTCATGTCAAATTCGTGACAATGGCGCTGGCAAAGGACGTTTTACAGCCTTCTATGCTACACTCATTTAAGAAGGTAATTCATAATGAAGGAGTTTGATTTCATATGATCGAAGCAGCAAAAACACTGGATGGTTGGTATGTTTTACACGATTTACGCTCGATGGACTGGGCATCTTGGAAATTGATTTCAAAAGAAGAACGCCAAGCAGCAGTAGAGGAATTTCTTGTTTACCTTGAAAAACTTCAAAAAACAGATGATGACAAAACGGGAGCGCATGCTTTCTATACAGTAATTGGCCAAAAAGCAGATTTCATGCTTATGACTTTGCGTCCGACAATGGATGAACTGCAGGAGCTTGAAACAGAATTCAATAAACTCGCAATTGCCGATTTCACGATTCCAGCGTATTCATACCTGTCAGTCGTTGAACTATCGAACTACCTTGCAGGAGAATCCACTGACGATCCGTACCAGAACCCATTTGTACGGGGACGTCTGTATCCTGAACTTCAACGTAGCCAATATATCTGCTTCTACCCGATGGACAAGAAGCGCGACGGCGATGTGAACTGGTACATGCTCGATATGGATAAACGCAAAGAATTGATGCGCGCGCACGGTTTGATTGGCCGCAGCTATGCTGGTAAAGTGAAACAAATCATTTCCGGTTCTGTCGGTTTTGACGACTACGAATGGGGCGTTACACTATTCGCAGACGATGTTCTCCAGTTCAAAAAACTGATTTACGAAATGCGTTTTGACGAAGTAAGCGCACGCTACGCTGAATTCGGCTCATTCTTTGTGGGTACGATTTTAGAAGGCGATAAAAAAGCGGCTTTCTTCAACATCTAACTAGTAAGTTATTCCGCCTGACTGTAACTTTGCAGTTAGGCTTTTTTGTTTTTGATGGGTATGTTTCATTCCGACCACGCATATGATTCTCCAAGGAGGTTGGGCCGTGGCAGTGATCAAATACAATGATGCTGAATTGGATCTACTTGCTCGGTTAATGCGCGCTGAAGCAGAAGGTGATGGCCAATTAGGCATGCTTTTAGTAGGTAATGTCGGTGTGAACCGTGTACGTTCGGATTGTCTCGATTTCAATGATATCCGCAGCTTACAGGATATGGTTTATCAAAAACCAGGAGGATTCGAAGCGACAACAAAGAGCTATTTCTATCAAAGGGCTCGTGATATGGATCGAAAACTCGCTAAACGCGTCATCAACGGTGAACGCTTCACTCCAGGCGAACGATCATTATGGTTTTTCATGCCTAGCGGAGAATGCCCTGCTCAGTGGTATAACCAATGGAACACAGGAAGATTCAAATCACATTGTTTCTATTCACCAACGGTTCAAGACTGCCCGAAAGTGTAACTTAAAAGAAGAAAGGATGAAGAAATGGTCCAATACTATTGGAATCCGCCCTATCAGAATCAGCATGTTACACCGCCGCAAGTAACGCTTCCAGCTGGAGGAAGACCACCCGGACCACCCGGAAGAGAACAGTCATACATTGAAAATATATTACGATTGAACAGAGGCGAGCCCGGAACATTCCACTTTTCATTCGAGCACGCCCTAGATTCGGGTAAAAACACGAAAGAGGTACGCGGTACGGTAGAAGCAGCTGGCCGTGATCACGTCATCTTAAGTGATTCGGCAACGGGACATCGTTTTTTATTCCCAATGATTTATTTTGATTATGCCGAATTTGATAATGAAGTGAAGTATTTCCCGCAAACTCCTTGAATTCAAAAAATCTTCCGTCTGCCTTTTAGGGCTGGCGGAAGATTTTTTAGTTTAATAAAACAAGGGGAATTGCATATAAGTACTTGGAGTTGTATGATTTTGAGTAAGAGAACGTAGGAAGACAGGAGGATGACCAGATGCTAATACTAGACGAATTGACACAACTAAAAAATGAACTAGATGATCGTCGTCCTCTGCCTTCCATAACTGTGCAGAAGTTAAAAGAGGACTTTCTCATTCGCAATACGTACCATTCTAATGCAATTGAAGGTAATACGCTTACCATCTATGAAACAAAGGTGATTTTAGAAGACGGCATCACCGTCGGTGGAAAATCAATGCGCGAACTTCTTGAAGCCATCAATCATCGGGATGCCATACTGTTTTTGGAAGAAATCCTTTTGGAACCTTTGACAGAGAGACTGATTAAAGAAATTCATCACCTCGTGTTAAGGGGTATTGATACAAAAAGTGCTGGTGTCTATCGCACTCGGGAAGTAATTATTTCAGGGGCATCCCATGAGGTAACCCCTGTTCACCGCATTCAGGAAGAGATGGAGCAACTTCTTGATTGGTATAAGCATGCCAATGACATACACCCTGTTGAAAAGGCAATGCTAGTACACAGTAAATTCGTTAATATACATCCATTTATTGACGGGAACGGACGGACTTCCAGGCTGCTAATGAATTTGGAACTGATACGTTACGGCTATTTGCCAGTGACCATCCAAATCGAAGAACGGCTGGCTTATTACGAAGCACTTGATATTGTTGCCCTGAAAAAAGATTACTCGCTTTTCATAAAGCTTGTGGCCGCTCGCGAAAAAGAGACTTTACTCCGTTATTTATCTTTGATGCCCAATCGGGAATAATAATTCAAAAAATCTTCCGTCTGCCTTGTAGGGCTGGCGGAAGATTTTTTAGTTTGAAAATTTAATAGCCGCAATAATCAACATGATCCACCCTGCGATGAATGCAACTCCACCGATTGGTGTGATAGCGCCGAGTATACCGATTCCCGAGAGGCTCAGTACATACAGGCTACCAGAGAAGATGATGATACCCGCGAGGATCAAATAACCCGCCCAGCTTAATTGCGTGACTGACCCAAAGAGCGTTGGACTCATAAGGATACCAACAGCAATCAACGCGAGCGCATGGAACATTTGATACTGTACAGCGGTTTCCCAAATTGCTAGATAGTGTTCGGATAGTTTCTCTTTTAAAGCATGTGCGCCGAATGCACCAAATGCGACGGCGATTGCTGCGTTAACAGCCCCCGCAATAATGAAAAATGGCATATAGTTTCCTACTTTCTTTTGGTGAGTACCTGGCACCCTGATTTAAAAATCAAATAGCGAGCCGCCGTTTGCATCCTCTTCTTTAAGCAATGTACCTTCTAATGAAGTGATTGACTGTACAGCGCTAGCAGTTGTAAGCATTTTTGGGACGATTTTCTCTTGACGCTTACTTTCCCCGCCAAGCGCAACTTCACAAAGTGATCTGACAGCAGCAAACGCTTCCCGCATCGTGCTGTCCTCATTGGTACGCCTCGCAACACTTAGTTGCCGCTCCATTTCTGAGATAATCCGGTCGTATGGTATCACTGTTTAATGTCCCCTTTCTTCTGCTCAAATTGCAAACAGTCCATGCCGGACGATCTCTTAACGACGTTCGACGGCAGTTCCCGCGTTTTAAATCCATATGCTTTGCAGCCACGCGGATTCCGCTGATCCCATGTTACGAAGAAATGTCGGCATTGAAAACATTTTACTGCCACTTGCGATCAACCTCTTTTCAAGTTAACTTTAGCACCGCGGTAGCGAAATTTAAAGCACGCCGCCTGTCTGGCACCAGTCAATCTGTGTTTCATCCCACGATTCGAGAATCTGATTGGTCTTCGAATACGGACGGCTGCCAACGAAACCCCGACTTGCGCTTAACGGGCTCGGATGAACCGATTCAATAATTGCATGACGCGATACATCGATGAGTTTCTTTTTTTCTTGTGCAGGACGGCCCCATAAAACGAAGACAATTGGTTTTTCTCGCTCCGACAAACGCCGGATTACTTCATCCGTAAACGTTTCCCAGCCTTGTTTACGATGTGAATGCGCCTGTCCATCCCTTACTGTTAGCACCGTATTCAACATGAGCACGCCTTGTTGCGCCCACCCCGTCAGTGTGCCGCCCTCCGGCAGCGGACAATCGATATCAGACACAAGTTCCTTGAACATATTGCGTAGACTAGGTGGTATCTTGACGCCGGGCTTCACGGAAAAGCTTAATCCATGCGCTTGTCCAGGACCATGATACGGATCCTGTCCCAATATGACGACCTGTACCTTATTGAAAGGCGTCAATTTAAATGCAGTCCACAAATCATCCAGCTGCGGATAAATTGTCTCTTCCTCATATTCCCTCTTCAGAAATTCACGTAGCTTACTATAGTAAGGTTTCTCAAATTCATCATTCAAGACCTCATCCCAATCATTACCGAAAAGCTCTTTATTCACAATCCATCACTGCTCCTTGAATTCAATCGTAACGTCATATCCAGCGAATGAAAACATTTCTTTCAGTGTCTTCTCGGCATTCTGTTGCGCTGTTATCAAGACACCCTGTCCTACAGTTTCTTCCAATATAAGCTCTTTCGCTTCAGCGGCAAGTTCGTAGGCCTCTTCAATATTCGCTTTTTCCCGAAAGACCCCTTCATAGGAATACACTTCGACTTTATCGAAATAAATTTCCGCGCCTCCTAAAAAAGTAGCGGGCGGCAAAGTTAGTTTCACTGTTTTCTTCTTGTCATCGACAACGACATCTTTTTCCGTAAGGCTAGACATGTCGACGCCAGCTTTCACTGATCCCGGAATAACAACCAATAACTGCCGTTTCGTTCCCGGCAAATTGAGTCCAATGCTCTGTCCAAACAATGTATTATCTTGTCGTTCAATGATAACTTTTGTATAAGCTTCGGCAGTTGCGAGTTCGTTCAAATCCTTAATCTGTTCAAGGTATGCACCCTTCTGCTCCGTAAACGTGCTCCCTTGTTTCAATATGAAGAACGTCACAAACGGCAAAGCAACAATCAACAGTAAAATGAGAAGCGCAATTGCGATGGACGACTTTCTCCATACTGAAAAAACCACTTTCCCAACGCGCCAAAATCCACGCGGGCGGTCTTCTACTTCTTCCATCGTCACTGCAGTTTGTTCTTTAGAAGTTTTCAATTCTTTCAACAACCGTTCGATTTCCTTGTTATCCGACACTTCATCCCTCTTTCCCTCTTTTTCCGACACTAGCTTATACGTTAACATTATAGGAAAGTTCCCTTTCAAACAACTAGAAAGACATGGTACGATTGCATGGGGGGAATGCGCCATGGCTGATATGCAATTGCGTGACAAAATGAAGAAAATTTCTGAAGCGGCGAAACACGGTGACCGTGTTCCGGAACGTTCTAAAAACGCTGGACTTGTCGTTTTCCTTATCTTAATCGGGTGTGGAATTATCGTCATGTTAGCTCTTGCAATCGGGCTTATGATAAGCAAACACTTTCTCGGTGCTGCTGTGATTTGTAGTATTGCAGCACTGCTCACATACTCCATATATAAATTGATGAAAGCTGATGACATCGAACAATTGTAATTTCCGATTCTTTTGATAAGATTAAGGTAGAATTTATTCAAAAAGGAGATAGACCAATTATGACGCTTAAAAAGACTTTAACAATCGCAGGATCCGATACATCAGGCGGCGCAGGGATTGCGGCGGACTTAAAAACATTCCAAGAGCACGGTACATACGGGATGACGGCAATTACAGTTATCGTGACAATGGATCCGGATAATAATTGGTCACATGGCGTTTACTCATTACCCGTTGACGTTTTAAAAGCGCAAATCAAGACTGCACTTTCAACAGGTATCGATGCGATTAAAACAGGCATGCTTAGCACAGAAGAAATTATCAAAATCGCTGGTAATGCGATTTCAGAATCCGGCCTATCTCACGTAGTCATCGATCCTGTTATGGTTTGTAAAGGTGAAGATGAAGTGTTGAACCCAGGAAACGTAGATGCGATGATCGAATTCCTTCTTCCAAAAGCAGAAATTGTAACACCTAACTTGTTTGAAGCTGGACAACTTGCTGGCACAAAAACACCGAAGACCATTGAAGACATGAAAGCAGTTGCGGAAAAAATCCATTCACTTGGCGCTCGTAATGTCGTCATCAAAGGCGGCAAACAGCTTAAACATGATAAAGCGGTGGATCTATTCTATGATGGTAAAACGTTCACTCTTCTTGAAACAGAAAAAACAGATACAACTTACAATCACGGCGCAGGCTGTACGTTTGCTGCAGCAATTACAGCGAACCTTGCAAATGGCCTAGGTGTTAAAGAATCTGTCTTTGAAGCAAAAAAATTCGTCTCAGCTGCAATTGCAAACGGCTGGAAACTGAATGAATACGTTGGACCTGTTATGCACGGAGCGAAAAACCGTTTCGGTGCACCTGAAATTACGGCAACTGAAATTTAATATAGTTATTTCAATAAAAACGCCAAGAGACGCTGTCTCTTGGCGTTTATTTTGTTCTGTTAATCGAAAACTCTACGGTTCGTTGGACGCTACTACAAGTTGGTTGGACACTTCACGAATTTCATTTAAAACTCCCACTGTTCGTTAAACACTTTCCACGTCAAGGCCCATGAATCGCATTCAACTACCCTTTTCTATATACTATAAAGAAGCAAGGTTACAGTTTTAAGGAGGGCTATTCATGGAATTAGTAAAACCAGATCATTTACAGGAACTCATAACTTCTTTCGCCAATAAAGATGTGTACATCCATCTCGAAACAACGAACGGCTCATATGCAGCTCATTTCAATGAAAGTGTTTTCAACGCTGGAGCATTCATCCGCAATATCGTTATCAAATTCGAACTCGGTAAAGTGGCTGGCGATTCACCTCACCGCATCGGATTGAAACTGCCATCGGGATGGATTTATGCGCAAGGCATCACTCATTACAAACTCGACGAACACGGGCGTTTGCTTATGGCAGGACTCGATGCAGAGGGTAAACTTGCAGTCGCGCTTGAAATCAGCGAAACACCGTTCACATATTAATTAAGGAGGCCATTTTTTATGATTAAAAAAGAACGTCATGTACTTGTCGTATTCCCCCACCCAGATGACGAAGCATTCGGCGTATCCGGCACCATTTCGTCTTACAGAGATATGGGTGTACCTGTTACGTACGCTTGCTTAACTTTAGGTGAAATGGGACGTAACCTTGGCAATCCACCATTTGCAAATCGCGAAACATTGCCTCAAATCCGAAAAGAAGAACTGAAAAAAGCGTGTGAGGCAATGGGACTCGACGATTTACGAATGATGGGATTCCGTGATAAAACAGTTGAATTTGAAGATGATGAAAAAATGGTTAAACTAATCGAAGATTTAATCGAAGAAACGAATCCTTCACTCGTCATCACATTCTATCCTGGACTTGCTGTCCATCCCGATCACGACGCTACTGCGCGTGCAGTTGTACGTGCGGTCCGAAGAATGCCAGAAACAGAACGTCCTACACTTTATACACTCGCCTTTGCGAATAATACCGTTGAAGTCCTTGGAAAACCCGACGTCGTTCACGATATCTCAGCGAATGCAGATAAAAAAATTGCAACGCTAAAAGCTCATGCATCCCAGACCGTTTGGATGATGAAAGAAATGGAGATAAAATTAGCAGCTCAGGATCCAGATGCACTTAAATGGCTGAATTTCGAGCACTTTTATACGTACCAATGGGATAAAGACTTCGAATAAGAGGAATATATATATAGAAAGAGGCTACAAAATCACCTTTGATTTTGCAGTCTCTTTTTTATGTATTTTTATTAACTAATCAAACTATTTATACTCTAGAGTAATATCCATACTAATATGATAGCTACAAGGTTTTTCGAAAGTAATAGACTGAAAAGTTTTAATAGTATATACTTTATTCATTAAGATATAAAACAATATTATATGTATAATTATTCACCATATACATGTTATACTGTTACAAAAAGGGGAATATAAAATGAAAAAATTTGCTTTATCAACATGGTTCTACTTTCTAGTTCCATCGATTCTTGGCATACTTTTGTTTATGGTACCGATGAAGTATAACGGGGATTGGAAAATACCAATTGCCATATTTGCGGATCTATTGTCAGGAGCGGTTGCTTCGGTTATGCCATGGGTCGCTACAATTACGCTAATTATCGCAGCACTTGGTTCGATTGCATTTTTGGCTATTCGAGGAGACAAAGTCAAGCCATCCTTTCTAACAAATTTATTCAAAGTCTCTCTCTTTTGGACAATCGTCCGTATTATAGGGGCTACTTTAGCTATACTTACCTTGCTTCAAGTGGGTCCGGAAGCTATTTGGGGTGAAAATACGGGTGGACTACTCCTAAGTGAAACAGGCCTCGTTACATTCCTGTTTACGATCTTTTTATTCGCAGGGATTCTCTTGCCACTTCTTCTAAATTTCGGTTTACTTGAATTTTTTGGAACAATGATGGTTAAAGTAATGCGCCCTCTATTTAAAATACCAGGTCGTTCTTCCATTGATGCACTGACATCATGGATTGGGGATGGAACAATTGGTGTTTTGCTAACAAGTAAGCAGTATGAAGAAGGTTTTTACACGAAGAAAGAAGCTGCCATTATTGGAACGACTTTTTCCGTTGTGTCGATTACCTTTTCTATCGTCATTATTGAAGAGGTTGGACTCGGTGCTTACTTCTTACCATTTTACGGTACAGTCGTTTTAACTGGTCTGATCCTTGCATTTATTATGCCGCGGATTTATCCTCTTTCAAAAAAGAAAGATGAGTACATTGACGGTAGACCGTTTACAGGCGATGAAGAAAAATTACCAAAGGGATACAGTTCTTTTTCACACGGACTTGAAAATGCTTTAACAAAAGCGAATAACAGTCGTTCACTAGTTAAAACTTTTTCAGAGGGCCTAAAAAATGTTCTTGATATGTGGATTGGTGTTATCCCAGTCGTTATGGCTTTCGGAACGATTGCATTGATTCTCGCAGAGTATACAAGTGTCTTCACAATTTTAGGGAAACCATTCGAACCAATTCTGTCCATTCTAGGTATCCCGGAGGCGGCAGATGCGGCGCAACTTATGGTCGTTGGATTCACGGACATGTTCCTACCTGTAATCCTTGCGAATGGCCTGATTACATCCGAGTTGACATTGTTCGTTGTTGCCACTGTTTCAGTGACACAACTTATTTTCATGGCCGAAGTCGGTGGACTCCTTCTAGGCTCAAAAATCCCTGTAAACTTTTTTGAACTTGTTGTCATCTTCCTTTTACGCACACTCATTTCACTGCCAATTATCGCAGGAGTAGCACATCTTTTATTTTAATGAAACGGGAAGACCTTGCAGATTAGTGCAAGGTCTTTTTTGGTGGGTGGTTATGATGGGTTGGCGTAAATTATGATTGCTTCGAGAAGGAAGTACCCCCTTTCATTCCAAAATAAAAACCGCGGAAACTTTTCCGCGGCAGTTATCTTAAACATTCAATTTAGTTTTTAGTTTTGCCAGCATGTCCACTGTCATTTTATCCAAATCATAATTCGCTTTGAAGCCCCATTCATTTACAGCAGCTGTTGCATCAATCGAATCTGGCCAGCTGTCAGCAATCGCCTGGCGAACTGGATCTACGTCGTATGCCATTTCAAAAGTAGGAATCTGTTTTTTTATAGAAGCTGCGATTTCAGACGGTTCAAAACTCATCGCCGTTACATTAAATGCATTGCGGTGAATCAATTTCGTCGGATTTGCTTCCATTAAATCGACAATCGCCTGTAACGCATCAGGCATATACATCATATCCATGCGCGTTCCCTCTGCAATGTAAGAAGTGTATTTCCCTTCTTCAAGTGCTTTATAGTAAATATCGACCGCGTAATCTGTAGTTCCGCCGCCAGGTTTCGATACATATGAGATAAGACCAGGGAAACGAACGCCGCGCGTATCCATTCCGAATTTGTGGAAATAGTAATCGCATAGTAATTCACCAGCGACTTTATTGACGCCATACATTGTCGTTGGTCTTTGTAATGTGTCTTGTGGTGTATCTTTTTTCGGTGTTGAAGGACCGAATGCCCCGATTGAACTTGGTGTGAAAAACTGCATGTCCAGTTCACGTGATACTTCAAGTGCGTTCATAAGGCCACCCATATTGAGATTCCATGCAAATAATGGCTCATCTTCCGCTTTAGCAGATAATAATGCAGCCATATGCATCATCGTGTCTGCACCGAAGTCCTTTGCAAGCGCATGCATGTTATTCGCATCTGTCACGTCAAGTAATTCAAAAGGACCCTCTGTTGCAACATCCGTGCGACGTATATCTGTCGCCAAGACATTCTCTGTGCCATATTCTGAACGTAACTTTGTAATTAATTCTGAACCGATTTGGCCTAAAGCGCCTGTCACCATGATTTTTTTCATTATTACTAATTCCCCGCTTTCAAACGTTTGTATTTATGGAGAGTACACGTATATTTTATTTTTATAATTTCATTGATTCTATCACTTTAATTCATTATAAAACGTTCTCCTAGAAAAGACAACCTTGTTTTTGTCTCAGTGGATTACTACCAAACTTCTCCAATGCAATTAACAAAAAACGTCAGATGCACAGTGGTGAGTTATATAAATTCAGCATGCAACGATATGTGGCATTTCATATAATGAGGTGAAATTTAAATTTACCGAATGAAAAAAGCCCTAGTAGGGCTTTTTTTTGTTTGTATAAGTATGTGCTTGTTCGTTGATATTACTCTCTTCATTAACAATGAACCGTTTTCAGTTGCTTCGGTTCACGGCGTGCGAGTCCTTTCTTGACTGTTATCCCCATTTTCCTGACTTCGCGGACGAGCCATGAACTCACCCGCCGGCTCCATGAAGTCAACGACATTTGCCATGACTTCGCGGACGAGCCATGAACTCACACACCGTCTCCATGAATCCAACGACATTTGCCATGACTTCGCGACTGAGCCATGAACTCACACACTAGCTCCATGAATCCAACGACATTTGCCATGAATTCGCGACAGACCCATGAACTCACACAACAGCTCCATGAATTCAACGCTGTTTGCCATGACTTCGCGGACGAGCCATGAACTCACCCAACGGCTCCATGACTTCGCGACAATCCCTCACAGTCCAAAAAAAATCCCGGACAGCATCTAAGCCATCCGGGATTCCTAGTTTATTATGAAATTACGTTAAGTTCTTTTCCAACTTTTTCGTAAATGACGAGTGCATCGTCAATCATTTCTTTGGTATGCGCTGCAGTTGGCATGTTGCGGACGCGGCCTTTTCCTTTAGCGACTGTCGGGAAGACGATTGATTTAGCGTAGACGCCTTCTTCTGCAAGACGTTTTGAAAATTGTTGTGTCAGCTTCTCTTCACCGATGATGCATGGTGTAATTGGCGTTTCAGAAGCACCAATATTGAAGCCTAATTTCTTAAGCCCAGCTTTTAAGTAGTTACCGTTTTCCCACAGTTTATCATGCAGCTCTGTAGATTCCGATATCTTGTCCAATGCGCCCATAATCGCAGCAACATCCCCTGCCGGAAGTGCCGTGGAGAATAGGAATGGACGTGAACGAACTTTCAGCCAGTCAATCAATTCCTGTGTTCCTGCAACATATCCGCCGACAACACCGATTGCTTTCGATAGCGTACCCATTTGAAGGTCAATCTCTTTTTCAAGACCGAAATGTTTGACGGTCCCTTTTCCTTTACCAGTAACGCCTGAACCATGCGCGTCATCGACATAAGTGATCAAGTCGAATTCCTTCGCAATTTTCACAACTTCAGGAAGGTTAGCGATATTGCCGTCCATTGAGAACACGCCGTCCGTAATATACATTACTTTTTCATACAGGCCGGATTCAGTTGCTTCTTTCGCTTTTGCACGAAGGTCATCCATGTCCTGATGATTGACGCGAATTACTTTCGCACCAGAAAGGCGACAGCCGTCGATGATAGAAGCGTGATTTAATTCATCCGAAAGAATCGCGTCTTTTTTAGTCATGACAGCGGAAATTGCCGCCATATTACAGTTGAATCCTGATTGATAAGAAATTGCCGCTTCCGTTCCTTTGAACTCAGCGAGCTTCTTTTCCAACTGAACGTGGATATCGAGCGTACCATTGATTGTGCGGACTGCACCTGCACCGACGCCGTATTTTTCAGTTGCGGCAATCGCCAGCTTTTTCAAATCTGCGTCTGTTGCAAGTCCTAGATAGTTATTTGAAGACAAGTTTATAAGGTCTTTACCTTTAATTTTAATGATTGGGCCGTTTGGTCCTTCAATAGGGTCAATTTCATTGTATAGTCCTTGATCACGGAGTTCTTTTAGGTTCTCCTGTAAAAATGCATTTAGTTTTTTTGACAATGTAATCTTCCTTTCAAACAAATGATACCCTCATTTTAGCATACGACCGGCCCAATCGTAGAATAAAGCGCATACTTTTTAAATCAAATTCAAAAGCGAACCCGTTTTCTTCTCAAATACAGATCGAATAATAGCTGAATCCATCATGACTTTCATACTGTTTTCAGCTTGTGCATAAGACTGCATATAACCAGTGGCATCGAGCATTTTCTCTGCATAAGCTTCACGGATTACGGAAATTTCCTCTTCAGCGCCCGTATCTTCCTCACATAAGTTCATGAGGTCCAGCAATTCATCCCCCTTGCGTTCCACATCGTAAACATGCGGTTCTGTTGCATCAAGGATACACACAGATAGTTCAGGGAAAAGAACGAGATCTACCCCTGAAGGATCCAGTCCGCACCAACCGTACTGAACGTCAAATCCACGCTTTTCTGCTTCCGCTCCAAGCGTTTTCATAAGTGTCGATTTTCCCGTTCCCGGAAAAGCTTTTATCAGCATTCGTCGATCTATTCGCTTTGTAATAGAGGACATGAAATCTTGTGCCCCTCCAGATGTCAATGAACCGATAAGTCTGTGCGAAACAACCGATCCTTTATTCAGCTGGATTGTACCAAATAGTTCTTCTTTCAGTGAATTTATTTTATCCACATGAACATCCCACATCATTCGTCTGATGTTCACTTTTTCCCAATCATCATGAATGCCTTTTGCATCTTCGAGTGATTGTAACGCCTTTTTTAACGCAACGCTCGATTCTGTCAACATTTTCACAATCGAACCATTCTGTTCACGCAACTTCGCTTCATCATAGACATCGTAAAAACTGATAACCTTATGTTTTCCACCTATATCTGTTGGTTCAAGTGCAACTGGATGGGACGCTTGAAGGATCAGTACGTTTGGTCCTTTAATATAGATTGCGTCCGTTTTGTCAGGCTGTATGGGATCCATAAACCGATCTATGTCATAGCCCTGTTTGACGTAATGTGCGGCAGCTTCATTCAACACGCTTGAAATTGCATTTGTAGGAGGACATTTCAGAAATAAAGTTTGTGAAGCCAAAGCAATCAGTTTGTCATATTTGTGGGAAATCCCTGCACCTGTATAGGCTGTCCCCATGTATTGGGTGATTGTTCCATTCATTCTGATCATCCTTTCTTCTCATACGATTAACGTATGCCCGGACAATAAAAAAAAGCACGGCTTGGAAGCACATGCTTGGAAAATAATAAAAGCGCAAGCGCCTTGGTAGACCCGACAAGCGCTGGAGGGCCTTAAGATAAAGGCGCTTTTTGCCTTTAACTTAAGGACTGAAGCGACTCGAGGGGCTAGGCGCCGGAGTCTAGATACTGCTCCAGGTAAAAAAATTATAACTTCTTATACTTTCAAAATATTTCCGATTTAGAATAAAGCCTCTTCTTCTTCTTTACCAATAACTTTCAACAAGAATTTGCGGCATTGTGGCAATGTATAATGGGCAATTTGCCCCAAGAATAAAGCAATTAACACTGTCCCAATTCCAATTGGACCGCCGAATAACCAGCCTACAATTGCAACAATGACTTCGAGTGTAGTCCGAACCTTTTTCACGCTAGCTCCCGTTTTTTTAACAAGGACAAGCATAAGACTATCCCGTGGACCCGCACCGATATTAGGTGAAATATAAATCCCGACGCCATATCCCATAACAATTACACCTGCCGAGAACATAAGTATTTGCGCGCCCATCGTAGTGATATCTGGTAGCAGCCAATTGAATAAGTCAATAAAAAGTCCAATTAGAATCATATTCAACCACGTTCCAATCTGCGGCCATTCTTTCAAAACTGCAGCAGTTGAAATGACAATAATGAATCCTGTAATAATCCCCCATGTACCAATCGTCAAGCCAAAGTTTTTATACAACCCGACATGCAATACATCCCATGGGCCGATTCCGAGTCCTTGACCTTTAATCGTCATTGAAATACCTAGCGATAAAATCATCATTCCTACCAAAAAAAATGTCCATCTCCATATTACTATCTTTCCCATACAAGTCCTTCTTCCTAATGAATGTGTAAGTAGTTAGTAGCAACGAACAACAATAAAAGACACTCACGCAACACGCGCGAATGCCTTACTTGCAATCTATTCATTGTAACATGTCCTCTGTCCTTGATACAGACTATCAACTTTTCACAATATCGATAAAAAGCGCTTCAGTCACCCTAGCTAACTCACCCGGAACTAGTTTCATCTGTAATCCCGGCTTTCCCGCACTAACAATCATCAATTTAAGACCTTCTGCTGATTTATCAATGAATGTTGGGTATTTCTTTTTCATCCCGACAACTGAACATCCTCCGCGCACATAGCCCGTTTCTTTCGTCAACTCTTTCAACGGTAGCATATCGAGCTTTTTCACTTTGGCAGCTCTTGCCGCTTTTTTCAAATCAAGTTCGGCAGCTACTGGTACTAAAAAGATGAAAAGTTCGCGCGGCCCTGCAATCGTGACGAGCGTCTTATAAACTGTTTCTACTGCTTGCCCAGTTTTTTCCGCGACAGAAACTCCATCCAACAGACCGTCGGCTACATCGTATTCCATTAGTTCATAGGATACATTTTCCCCATCCAAAATCCGCACTGCATTCGTTTTTACTTGCTTATTTTGCTTTGCCATTCATTCATCTCACCTTTCCAAAAACAAAAGGCCGCCATTTACTAGGCGACCTTTTGTATCCATTCATGCAATTTTATAAAAGCTCGGCCGATCGATTTCGAATCCTTTCTGTTTCATTAAGACTTGGAAAGAGTAAGTCGAAATCGCCTTTTCGTACCGTCTTTGCATGATGAGTATTTCGCGTTCGACAACGGAGGGAAGTTCTTTGGATGCCATTTTTGAAGTATCGGCTTCTTCACATGCTGAGGCAATGTCGATTTCGGATTGAGCCCTGTTGTGCAATATGATCTGCGCTTCTGTCCGCATGATTTTTGCTGATGCAGTAGCTGCAAGATTATAATCCGCCGTTGTCGGTTCCGGTTCTGAAATTGCTTCAGCCCGCACATCTCTCCAACTAGCAATCGTCTCTTCAAGCGTTGTTCCAATCGGCAGCACAATCTGCTTCATCTGTCCTGTGCCCAGCTGCGGGGATGCATGTCGCTTTGATTGAACAAATTCAGGTTCTTTTTCCCCTATCAATAAAGCCTCTAGATCTTCAACCGTTTTTTGGTTCTGCCCATTGTATTGTACATTGCGATTATAAGCACTTTCAGCATTCCTGCGCCTGCTTGCATCAAATCGTTGAATAGGGTCGCTTGCTACAGCCTGAGTCATAACCGCATTCATCTTACTTCACCTCCGCATAAACGAATTTGCATAAATCTATTAATTCGAGTATACCCAATTCATTTGGAAGAATAAACCCTACGAAAGCGCTATAAAGGAATCACTTATCGAATAGTTTCTTTAGCGCATCCGCCATTGCGGTATTCTCCAATTCTTCCGGTGCTCCCTGTTTCTTCATATACTTCTGAACATCACGTTTATCCGCTTTTTTACCTCCCGAGTTCTCTCTACGTTTCTCAAATGCCGATAACTTCTCACGGTGACCACATTTACAAACGAAAATCCGTCCGTCGCCTTCACCGCGCATCTCCAATTTCTTTTTACAAACTGGACATCTGGCATTCGTCAGCATGGAGACGTTTTTGCGGTGGCCACATTCACGGTCCTGACAAACCAGCATCTTGCCGCGCTTGCCGTTCACTTCTAACAGCAGCTTACCGCAATCTGGGCACGCTTTCCCTGTGACATTATCATGTTTATATTTTTTATCATCTGTTTTAATTTCAGTAACGGTTTGCTTCGAAAAGCCAATCATATCTTTCATAAACTCTTCTTTTTTCATCTGGCCATTCGCGATTTTTGTCAGCCCTTGTTCCCATTCAGCTGTTAGTGCCGGTGATTTCAAATCTTCCGGAACGAGGTCAAGCAGTTGGCGTCCTTTAGACGTCGTGTAAATGTCATTTCCCTTTTTCTCCATAACGAATGAGTTGAATAAGCGTTCAATGACATCAGCACGTGTTGCAACCGTTCCGAGTCCGCCTGTTTCACCAATTGTTTTAATTAGTTCTTTTGATTCGCCTTGCATGAACTGCGAGGGATTTTCCATCGCCGCAAGCAATGTTCCTTCATTGAAACGGGCAGGTGGTTTCGTTTGACCATTCGTCATAACGATAGCCTGAATAGCAACATCTTCACCTTTTGTAAATGGTGGAAGTGTATCTGTGTCTAGTTCTTCTTCCTCTGTCGAATAAACTTTTTTCCAACCTTCATCCGTAACAGTACGGCCTTTTGCTTTGAATATTTCTCCACCAACTGCGAGTTCAGCGGTTACTTGGTCATAACGGAACGGCCCGAAGAAGACAGCTAAGAAACGTTTAACGATTAAATCATATAAACGTTGTTCCTTATCAGACAACTTCTGAAGAATCGGTGTTTCCTCAGTAGGTATGATAGCATGGTGATCCGAAACACGCTTATCATCAATGACACCTTTCTGCGGCTTTATGGTACCAGCACGCAGAAGCATATTTGTCGCTTTACGATATGGACCTATATCGACGGCTTTAATGCGCTCTTTCAGCGTACTTTCCATGTCAGATGTCAAATGCTTCGAATCTGTACGCGGGTACGTCACTGCTTTATGGTGCTCATACAAATTTTGAAGCGTTGATAGTGTTTCTTTTGCTGACCACGACCAGCGGCGATGCGCTTCTTTTTGGAGCTCTGTTAAATCAAATAAATGCGGTGCTGGCTGTGACTTCGGTGTCGTTTTAACTTCTAACACTTTTCCAGCATGAACCCCGTCAATTTTCCCAAGGAGCTTCTCTACTGTTTCTTTATCGAAGGACTGCGTTTGACCTGCCTTATCACACCATGTAAACTTCGCTGTTTCCGTCAATGCTTGCATGCCGTAGAACGATTTGGGTTTAAAATCCCGAATCTGATTCTCGCGTTCCGCAATCATCGCCAGTGTCGGTGTCTGAACGCGCCCTGTTGAAAGTTGAGCATTGTGTTTGACCGTCAACGCACGCGTCGCGTTAATGCCAACGACCCAGTCCGCTTCCGCACGGGCTACTGCCGCCTGATATAAGTTTTCATAGGCACGACCGTCTTTCAAGTTGTTGAATCCGTCTTTGATCGCTTTATCGGTGACCGATGAAATCCACAACCGTTTGACAGGCTTGCGAACCTTGGCTTGCTCCAAAATCCATCGTGCAACAAGTTCCCCCTCACGCCCCGCATCCGTCGCGATGATGATATCTTTCACATCATTACGTAGGAGTTGCGCTTTAACCGCATTGAACTGTTTCATCGTCTGGCGAATTGGCACCAATTTAAACGGCGCAGGGATAATTGGCAAATGCTCAAGTTTCCACTCCTTGAATTCATTGCCATAGCCTTCAGGATCTGCGTGTGTTACAAGATGGCCAAGCGCCCACGTAACAATATAATTTGTTCCTTCAAGAAATCCATTTCCTTTTTTATTGCAGCCGAGCACCCGCGCGATATCGCGAGCCACGGACGGCTTTTCAGCCAGTACAAGTGATTTAGACATAGGTAGATCCCCTTCCTTCATACATCGATTATACGGGAGAACGTGATTGGATGCATGTTGGGCGAATGAAACGAAACCATAAATCATGGTTCATCGCAACAAAAAAGTGGCAGCCAAACCCTTGCGAGCCCAGCCTACCACTTATAACAACATTCATTTCGCAGAAAGTGGTGCATCTCCTGGAATAACCGGCTTTTCTAGCTTTTCATTCCTTATAAATAAGTCTTCTACTTTTTCATAGGATATAGCCGTTTCACTGTTCTCTTCATCCAAACGCTCTTTCACCCGTTCTATTATTTTCTCAGGTGATGTAAGCGCGATAATTGCATCACCTGCCGCGGCCTGTGGTTCAGTTTTCGGTGTGAAAAATTCAATTGCACCGTCCGCGCGTAAAATGTATAGCAAAATCGATTTGTCATCCCGCTCGCGTAAATACTGTGTGTAACTATATTGTTTTGTAATTAATGTTTTACGGATGCCATGCCCTACATTCATCCGCTCTTCCAAATCATAGATTGAAATGGCAGGTGAGAACAACGACTGTCCTCCAGTTATCGAGAATCCATTGTCTTCGTTTCCGACGTGGAATGCCGTCTGATACAAGTTTTTACTGCCAAGATCAGGTGCAAAGTCTGAGCAAATATGTGCATTGTACGTATCGGTCTTCGTCATTGCAAGGATATACCGATACGGCGCCAAGTCGAAATGATAGTCAATTTGCTCCGAAAGGATATCTCCAACGTAACTATTGAGTCCAAGCTTTCGGGCATGTGATAGTTCTGCCCATGACTGATCGATGAGTAGCACATCATTCCCAGTTTCCTTCACTGATTTGGCAAACTCCGCTGCAAATCGCGAGCTCCCAACGAGCAATACGCCTGATTCATCCGTCGTTGTGAGATTCATTTTCTTAGCCAAGAAGCCAATTGAAAACCCGTGTAGGACCACTGTTGAGAAAACCAGTGCGAATGTCAGCGCGGTCAATAGTTCTGCATCCTTGTAGCCATTGTCGAGTAGAATCGTCGCAAAATAACCTGAAACAGTGAGGGCCACAATTCCCCTGGGTGCAATCCATCCGATTAGAATCTTTTCTCGGATGTTTAACTCCGTATTGATTGTTGCAAGCCCAATTGATAATGGTCTAACAATAAACAACATCGCCAATACATACACGATAATACGCGGATTAAAAATTTCGATAAGGATATGCGGATCAAGTGACGCCGTCAACATGACAAATATACCCGAAATTAGAAGTACGGATATATTCTCTTTGAATTGCCGAATATCATGCATAGACTTCAAGCGCATATTTGCCATCGTCATTCCCATCGCCGTTACCGCAAGCAGTCCAGTCTCATGCATGATTTCATCCGCGAAAACGAACGTGAATAGGACAACCGCAAAGAGTACCGGCGCTTTCAGAAACTCCGGAATACCGCCGCGCTCGAATGCACCGCCAATTATACGGGCAGCCCCCCATCCAAGGAGTACCGCAAATATAGATGCCGCGAAGAACAACAGCAACGCATTCAATGTCACTTGGCTATTTAAAAATTTGATAAACTCAAAAGCGAATACCGCCAGCAATGCTCCAAACGGATCAACAACAATCGATTCCCATTTCAAAATTGCTGCTGGACGCGGTTTCAGCTTCGCCTGCCTCAAGAGCGGCAAAATAACAGTGGGTCCCGTAACAATGAACAGGCCACCAATCACAAAGGCAACCGCCCAGGAAAGTCCTGCCAAATAGTGTGCCGCTAGCGCTCCGGCAATCCACGCTATGAATGCACCAATGGTCACAATTCGGGCTATCGGCTTACTAAAGCCCTTAATTTCTTTAAAATCTAGATTCAAACTACCCTCAAACAAAATAATTGCCACGGCAAACGTAATAATTGGACCAAATAGATCTCCCATACTATCCTTTGGGTTAATTAGACCGAAAATGGGTCCGACTAGAAGTCCCGCAACTGACATGACGACAATTGCCGGCATTCGAAATTTCCAGGCCGTCCATTGTGATAAAATACCAATTAAAATAACGAGCATCAAATCGAATAATAGTGAATCAAACAATGGAATCTCTCCGTTCCTAATTGGAAATAATGTTAGTTTACCATACTAGCAGTTTCAGTCCACAAAAAGTAGACATATCCTAATCGTTCAACACATAAGGTTATAGGGATGAATTTATCAAGCTAGCATGAAAGGGTGATTCCAATAGACGGACAACAAAAGAAAACAGTCGCCATCCATATTTCCAGGTCGGACGGAAAAGGGACATACCCCGCGCGTAGAGCAGCCATGATTGCCAATACCTTAGGTGAAGAAATAGATATCGTGTACTTATGCGGGGTAGATTCCCCTCCAGCACCCGAGGGATTTAAAACAGTGCAAACCGAAAACAATTCGCAGTTTTTAAAGGCACTTGCGTCAATCAAACCCGACCTCCTCCTCCGCGACAGCGGCTCTACTATTCACGAGGAAGTTGAGAAGGTAACTGAACTCGTTCCCTCCATCATCCATTTTGATGATTTCGGCGACGGCGGTAAATGTGCTGACCTCGTATTTCAGACATTGTATGTCGAATCGAATGACAGTGTACCAGATCATTACGTACTTGGGCGCGAGAGTTTCATTGCCGACGAACAAATGGACTCATTTAAACACATCGGACTTCGTAAAACGCAGCTAGGACCTCTTCCCCATTTGGTGATTTCATTCGGCGAAGAGGATGAAGGAAACTTGACGTACCGGGCCTTACGTCATATCATGCAACTTCAGATCCCACTCAAAGTGACCGTTCTTATCGGTGAAGAGTATACCCATGATACGAGCACGATACGCATGATGGCACTCGAAAGACGGAATACAACCGTATTGGTGCCTCCATACAACTACGCCGAAATCTACGCAGCGGCAGATATCATACTATGCGCTTCTGGTTATATGCCCTATGAAGTCGCAGTAATGGGTATCCCATGCGTCGTACTCGCACAGAATGATTTCGAAGTAGGACTTTCTTTTCCCAAAGAACAGCATGGTTTCATCCATCTTGGCCTGGGCCGAAAAGTGAAACAATCGAGTTTGTTAAACGCCATCATGGAACCCCTCTTGCACGAACCGCTGCGTAAAAAATCAATCGCACGACAAACCGCACTCGGGCTTGGAGATGGAAAAGAAGCTGTATGCGAAGCGATACGCTATTACCTCGAGTATCCGAAGCGTAACACTAGCGGCGGCGCAGGAAAAAAAACGTCCAATATGCTACACTGAGGTAAAAGCTGAGGTGTTTTTTGGATGAACAAACGTCAAGTTGAAACAGCAATCATGGAACTCAAAATGGACTATATCAGTTTGCAAGGCGATATCGAGAAGCTCGAATCGACCGGTAATGACAGTTTCGTCAAGAAAGCGGAACTGCGTCTAGCAAAGTTGGAAGGCGATCTAGCAGAACTAAATAAGCTACTTGCAGAATTTGAGTGAACAAAAAGGCTATCCAGGACAAAGGATAGCCTTTTTTATATTCATTTTTTTATTCGACTTCAACTGTTGGCGGACTATATCAACTCAAAAACCAGCCATAATAGTAATCTCCACCTCAATAAGTTGTCATTTTCAACAGTTTCTGCAAACCATAGATACCTCGTTGGAAGAAAGTGAAACGATCTTGAAACTCTTCCACGTCAAGTGTGTACAGCGCGTCCTCATTGTTCCATAGTCTGCCAAAGTAAGTGTCTATCTCTTTAGTTAATTCACTGTCATTCGGTGCAATGACCCGCAGATTGGCTTCCAGATTATAATTATCGAGCGTTCGTTCAGTCAAATTGGCAGAGCCATTTGCAATGTACGTTTCCTCAGCTGTCTGAACAACCACGAGTTTTGTATGGTATTGACCAATAACCGTATTGTACCAACGGACGCCAATTTTCCCATCCGTTTCTTCTAGCATCTCCTGTACGACCGGCCTGTTCGGCAATCCCGACTTTTCTTTACCAAAAGCGTTTTCATTAGGGTCCAAAATCATTTTCACATCCACACCGCGGTTCGCAGCATCGATAAGTGCATTGACAAGATCACGTTTCGCAATGAAGAACATCCCAATTCGAATGGTATCCCCTTCTTGCGCTTTCGCAATATCGCCAAGAAGTCCATCCAGGATTTTCTTCTCCGTCAAATATTGGACGGCATAGTTCCCCCCGTTCTGTTCCGGCACTTCTACGCGTGGCAATTTACCGCCATTCGTATAGTTGACGACCGCTTCTTCCGCCTCTAAAATATCATTCAGCACACTGCCTTTCACCTTCAATGCCACATTACCGTGAAAACCGCTTGCATTATGCGGATTTCCTGATGATACCAGTGCTTCTTTATCCGTTACAACGGTCTTGCGGTGGTTCGCCTTGACATTCAGTAACGTAATGTAAGAAGCCAATGTCATTTTAGGGGCCTTGCTTGACATTGCGTTTGCAATCCAGCCTGTCTTCTCAAAATCCATCCATCGGAAAATAGACCTGTACAATCCGGAATAAATTGGGATTGAATCACGGAGCGGTTCCAAGTCAGTATAGATGACTTCGATTCCGGCATCTTCCATCTTTGTGAACCATTCTGTTTCGTAAGAACCGTATCCCGTATTCAGCGGATCTGTAATAAAAATAATTGGCATATCAGGATATTGCTGTTTTTTCTTCACTAGTTTCTTTGTCATTGTTTGCACGATTTTAGGGAATTCTATGTCTTCATCGTAATAATGATCAAACAGGAAATAATCGAGCACGATAAATTGCTCGGCACGTTCGATCATCGCGTAGACTTCATCAAAAATCGTCAACTCATGCTCCATGCTGTCCCCGACTTTGTTTTGTGAATAGGTCAAGTCCGTGAACATGTCCACATCGTTCGTCCAGTGCAAATCACCTTCGTATGAAACACCTTCGGGAAGTTTTTTATATGTGTTTAATAAAATAAGGCCTATATAAAAAAGAGCATATACTGACAGCACTATCACAATAATTCGCTTGCGCTTGCTCCAGCCTTTCTTTTTGTTCTTTTTCAACACACAACCATCCCCATTCAAAAGTATCTATCTAGTTGTCTAGGTTCCCTATATTACTTTTTTGCAAACAAAAAGCACAGCCTCAGTTGGCTGCGCCCTTATGCAGTGACGTATTCGTGCACTGCTGTATCTGCAATCATCAGTTCTTTCAAATACTTTTTCGCACGGAACAGCCTTGATTTTACCGTACCAATTGACACCTTCATCACTTCCGCAATCTCAATCAACGAAAATTGGTGGACATAGAAATACTCAATTGTTCGTCTGTAAATAACATCAAGTTCGCCAATTTTTTGTTGGACGATTGATTGAATATCATTTTGCTCTAACAATTCCGCCGGTGTCAAACTATCACTCGGAACAAGATCAAGAATCGGCACATCGAGCGTTTCCGGTTGGTTCATAACATGCTTGCTTCTTCTGACATCTTTGCGGTATCGATCCCGGAATGTGTTCATACAGATCGTTGTAAGCCACGCTTTCATATGGTCAACGCTATCCATCCGATCGTTGTAGCGGACAACTTTCACCCATACGTCTTGCATAAGATCTTCTGCTTCTTCTTTATTACGTGTTAATTTAAGACATAAATGATATATGTATCGGCCGTATTCTTCGTACAACCCATTTAGATTTGCATTCATAAAATAACGCCCCCGTCTTCTACCTGTTGTTCTTATTATCGGCAATTGGGACCTTTCAAACCATCGTATTCTCTTTCAGTATACTTACAAACGTGTAAGGAGGGAAAGCGAAGGGCGCCGTTTAGCTCCGACAGGCATAAGACGGGCTGGCTAAGCGGCGCTCTTTGCCGAATAGCTAGCCCGTCTTATGGCCCGAGGAGTTGGCGCCTGGAGCTAGACATGAGGGAAAGCGAAGGGCGCCGTTTAGACGCGACAGGCATAAGTCGATCCAGCGAAGTGGCGCTCTTTGCCACATAGCTGGATTGCTTATGACCCGAGCGGCTGGCGCCAGGAGCTAGACAATAGGAAAAGCGGAGGGCGCCGCCTGAAGGAACGCAGCCTAAGTGCACCACTTCCTGTGGTAATGGCTGCATGACCTACATCCTGTAGGCCCCCGACAGGCATAAGTTAAAGGAAGGCAGTCTAAGATCGCGACGTCCTGTCGCAACGACCGCATACCTGCATCCTTGCAGGCACGAAGCGGCGCTCTTTGCCGAATAACCTGACTGACTTTCAAGGTTCGCAATCTAAGATCGCCGCGTCCTGCGGCAACGATTGCGTGACCCACATCCTGTGTACCTCCGAGGAGTTGGCGCCTGGAGCTAGACATGAGGAAAAGCGCAAGGCGCCGTTTGAAGGAACGCAGCCTAAGTGCACCACTTCCTGTGGTAATGGCTGCATGACCTACATCCTGTAGGCCCGCGACAGGCATAAGTCGATCCAAGGGAAGGCAGTCTAAGATCGCGACTTCCTGTCGCAACGACTGCATACCTGCATCCTTGCAGGTACGAAGTGGCGCTCTTTGCCACATAGCTGGATTGCTTATGACCCGAGCGGCTGGCGCCTGGAGCTAGACAGGAAAAAAATATCCCCGTAACCATTTTACTCGGTTACGGGGACATGCATGTTAATCAGTTTTCACTTTCACTCACCGTGATGGTCATACGGATAATTCGGTTGCGTTCCATCTCCTCGATTTCAAAACGCAGTTGATTGTATGTAAAGCGTTCGCCCTCTTCTGGAACGTGACCAAGCTCTTGCAGAACAAATCCTCCAAGCGTCTCATGATCCATTGGCAATTCAATACCGAGTAACTCCATCGCATCCACGATTTCAAGCCTGCCATGACAGATTAAGCTAGTGTCCGTCTTTTCATAGACAAATACTTCCTCGTCATCATCCGTCTCATCCTCAATGTCCTGGCCAATCATTTCTTCAATAATATCTTCATGCGTTATCATGCCCAACGTTCCACCATATTCATCCAGAACGATCGCCATATGTTTCTTTTTCGATAGCATCATTTTGAATACTTTTTCAACGCTAGCAGACTGCACTACGTAAAAAGTATTGCGGTCAATTAATTCACCAAGAGTCTGCGTAGGATCAATCGACCATTTGATTAACATTTTTGAATAAAATACACCTAAAATCGTATCCATACTATCTTCGTAGACAGGATAACGCGTATAAGAATGCTCCAAAATCGTGTCGCGGACTTCTTCATACGTCGCTTCAATTGGTAATCCAATAATATCCATCCGGTGTGTTTCAAGGACATCAGAAACATCTTTTTCTGCAAAGTCGAGTACTTCCTTCAAACGATTCGATTCGTCCATCTCAAACGTTCCTTCTATAGAAGCAATGTCAACCATTGAACGAAGATCATCTTTTGTGAGCGTAGCTTTCGTTACAGTCCCTTTCGAGATGATACGGATAAATATGTTTGTGAAAAGACCAAGCAAAGCCGTCAGCGGCGTTAATACTTTTACAAGTAGCATGATTGACGGTGAAACCATGTAGGAGACGCGCTCAGAAAATGTTGCTGCAATCGTTTTTGGCAATACTTCGCCGAAGACAATGATAATAGCGGTCAGAACTCCCGTCCAGATACCTACGCTCAGACCCTTATCGATTGCTATCATCGTAACTAAAGTCGGCATCATAATATTCGCGATATTATTCCCGATAAGTATTGCTGTAATCATGCGGTCCGGTTTCGAAATCAGTTTCTGCAGCTTAATTGCATGAACGTCTCCCTGATTTGCTCGAAACTGGACCTTTCTCCTGTTTACTGCTGTAAGTGCTGTTTCGCTCCCTGACAGGTAAAAAGACAGGAACAAAAATAATACTAGTGCGATGAACAAAAGCAATTCCTCCCGGAAATGATATCATATTTATATATTCGTCCTATTACTAACTTTCAAACAGCATACCATATTATTCGTATTTAAGTTTGTCTTTCTAACTTACTATCCGCAACTTCTGCTATACTATTTCTATTCACGAAATTATTGGAAATGAGGGATTGTGTTGAATCATTTAGAGACACTCGACGAGTATTTTAAAGAACAACGGGACGAACATCTCGGACAATTAAAAGACTTTCTTCGAATTCCAAGTATCAGTGCTTTATCCGAACATAAAAAAGATATGCAACAAGCTGCAGAGTGGCTTTTGAATTCATTCAAAGAAGCAGGACTTGAAAACCTTTCAATCGAAGAGACAGACGGACAGCCGGTTGTTTACGGTGATTGGCTCCACGCAGAAGGTAAACCAACAATTCTAGTTTACGGCCATTACGATGTGCAGCCGGTTGATCCGCTAAATCTATGGGAAACGGGACCATTCGAACCTGAAGTCCGCGATAACAAATTATATGCGCGCGGCGCGAGCGATGATAAAGGGCAAGTGTTCATGCATGTGAAAGCCGTTGAAGCACTCATCCGGAAAACAGGCAGTTTACCGGTCAATGTGAAGTTCATCATTGAAGGTGAAGAAGAGATTGGCAGTCCAAATCTCGAAAAATATATCGAGGCCAACAAAGACAAGCTCGCAGCCGACGTAATCGTCATTTCTGATACAGGCATGCAAGGACCAGGACACCCCGCAGTTTGCTACGGACTTCGTGGTCTGTGCGGTGTGCAAATTGACGTGCAAGGTGCGAAAAGCGACCTTCACTCCGGCTTATATGGCGGAGGCGTCCAAAACCCGATTCATGCGCTTGCAGAAGTACTCGCCTCGTTCCGTGACCAAGAAGGAACGATTGCAATTGAAGGATTTTACGACAATGTCCGTCCTCTATTAGATGAAGAACGCGAAGCCTACCAAGCACTTGGCTTCAACGAAGATGAGTTGAAAGAAGAAATCGGCGTGTCAGAACTGTTCGGGGAAAAAGGTTATACGTATCTTGAACGTACATGGACACGCCCGACGCTTGAAGTGAACGGCATATTTGGTGGGTTTTCAGGCGAAGGCATTAAAACAGTATTGCCAGCTGAAGCAGGCGCAAAAATTACATGCCGTTTAGTTCCTGACCAGGATCCAGATGAAATCATTGAAAAACTAAAAGCGCATATCGAAAAACATAAGCCAACAGGTGTAACTGTAACAGTCACGGAATTCGATAAAGGTAAACCATTCATCACGCCGTTCGATCACCCTGCAATCCAGGCTGCAGGACGTTCATACGAAAAAGTGTACAATGTGCCAACTGCCTATACGCGCGGTGGCGGATCAATTCCAATTGTTGCAGCATTTGATGAAATACTAGAGCTCCCAGTCGTCTTGATGGGCTTCGGACTTGCGTCGGAAAACTTCCACGCACCAAACGAACACTTCCATTTGGAAAACTTCGACCAAGGACTACGTGTCATCGGCGATTATTATTACGAAATTGCCCGCTTTGAAAAAGATGATTTAAAAAAGTGATACGTGTGCCGGATTCTCATTGTGAGGGTCCGGTTTTTTAGAACTAAGCAACACTTTCGCAAAACTAGGCAATATTTCTAACGAAGTTAACAACATCCAGATTCAATTTCACAACGCTTTAGCCTAACTTCACAACGCAAGGGCCACTTAGCAACACTTACAACGAAGTTAACAACATCCAGACCCAACTTCTAAACGCTTCAGCTTAACTAAACAACTCATGGGCCACTTAGCAACACTTTCAAAGTAGTTAACAACATCCAGATCCAACTTCACAACGCTTCAACCTAACTCCCCAACATATGGGCCACTAGTCGCCCCTGGTACAGAACTGCAAAAAAAAGCCCGGACTGCATTATCGAATGCAATCCGAGCAAAAACTACTCCAATACCATTATGCTTCTTCTTCGATTTCCTGTCCGTAATACGTGACAAATTCTTCAAGTGGTTTACGTGGACGGGCCTTTGGTCTTTCATCGTAATAACCGAATTGAAGCATACTGATTATACGTTCGCCTTGTTTAACGCCAAGTTCTTCTCTGAATTTCGGATTATCGAGGAAACCAGGTGTTTTCCAGCACGTACCGATTCCTTTATCCCACGCAAGAAGCTGCGTATTCTGAATGAACATACTCGCTGCTGCATAATCCTCTAGACGTTCTTTCTGACGGACGTCCTCTGGAACTATAACAAATGCAACTGCACCTGGTCCTGTGAATTTCTTCATTTGTTTCTCAAGGTCTTCTTCCGAAAGTTCTTTCCATTTCGGAACACCATATTCACGCAAAATATCGAGGAATTTCACATATCCCTTATCAGCAGCTACAACAAAGCGCCACGGATTTCGATTGCCATGATTTGGTGCCCATGCTGCATCTTCAAGCATTTCAGCAATATTTTCCGGATCAACCGGCTGACCGTTAAAGTTCTTTATTGAACGACGCGTAATAATCGCATCTCTGACAGATAAAGCTTGCTCATTCATTACTCATTTCCCCTTTACACATACTTCTTCTAGTATACCTTACCCGTTCATTTTTAGCGAAGCTGTCAAAACTTCAACATAATTAGTGTTTTCTAAATACGTTCTTATTACTTTCCGTGGTATAGTAATAGTAGCATAAATTATAATTAAAAAGGATGATTTTATTCATGATAAAAAAGCCCATTGCGTGGATTGTAGACAGCACAGCGTACATTTCAGAGGAACTTCGTCAACACCCAGACTTCTTTTCAGTACCTTTAAATATACACTTCGGTGAAAAGCAATTTGTTGACGGTGTCGACTTGAATCCTCAGCAACTTTACGAGAAAATTAAGACCGCTAAAGAATTCCCAAAATCATCGCAACCTTCGGCGGGTGAATTTGCCGAACGTTACAAGGTTATTGCGGAACAGTACGAGCAAGCAATTGCCGTTCACGTGTCCGGTAAAATGAGTGGCACACTCGCCTCCTCTATAGCAGGATCAGAAATTTCAGGGTTCCCTGTTACATTCATCGATTCACTTTCCTTATCCTATGGAGTCACAGGATTAATCGAACGAGGCATGGAAATGCAAGACGAAGGTGCAACTGTTCCAGAGATTGAAGCCCAGCTTAAGAAAATGGCGGGCACGATGCATAACTATATCCTAATGGGACAGCTTGAACAATTGTACAAAGGCGGCAGAATGAGCGCTGCACAATTTTTCATTGGAAGCTTGTTGAAAGTAAAACCAATTGTCCACATTACACCAGAGGGTGAATTACAACCCGTAGACAAAGTACGATCCGAGAAAAAAGCACTTCAATACTTGGTCGATAAAGTAGTCGCGGGCCACAATGCCGGTAGGCGAAAAGTCTATTTGATGCAGGGCAACGTTTTAGCCCAGGCCGAGCATTTGAAAAAACTAATCACTGAACAAGTGCCCGATCTAGAAGTGGAAATCGGGGATATTAGTTCTGTTCTAGCAGTTCACGCTGGAGAAGGCACGCTGGCAGTTTTATGGTTCGACTAACGTTAGAAAAGCAGTCCGTCTTTTATTGACGGACTGCTTTTTCACCATTACAGACACAGCTATACACGTCTGTTTATTAACCATTTATTCGAATAAATTACTGGTGAGAAGGGCTTGATGACCTTCATTTTCACTGGACTATTTTCTGGCCCGCTATCGGCTAACTATTCATGACGGATTTACTGAGGGGTCCTAATATGGCTAGAAGTGACTACGTCACTTCTAGCCACACTTTTTTCAGTAATCTCGTTGTGAATAGTTACCTGTCGCGTTCCTACAATGGTCAAGTGAAAGATGCAGTTTATTTGAAAGAAAATAATAGATTACATTATATTGAGAGTGTAAGTGCCCGAAGATGCAATTTCGGGCACTCTTGCACGTTGTACAATGCGTTCCTTGCTAACTTTTAGTAAAGATTATGCATCTAATTTATGTGTTGGCTTATAGAAAGTGACACTTCTATACTAGTAAAAAAAGAGAAAACCATAAAGAAAGCATCAGCTGCCAAAATTGCATCTTTGGCGGCTTTTCTCCAGGTAAGAAGCATACAATTTTTTCGTCCCAAAAAGCTTCAGCAATTCGTGTACTTATCCATTTGGAGCGCGACTATACAAATAGCGCCCAGTGGTTAATCAACAGACGTGACAATTATAGTCATTATGAAAACTGGTCATTAATTTTAAAAAAGACATACTTTGCATTTGGTGAAAACATATACGAATCTTTATATGCCCAGTGACGATGTTGTGCGTTGAATGTATGAGCATTAACGAGCGGCTCTGAGCCATCTTTCGCGGTGACGATGGTCGAATGATCAAACCTGCCATCCCCTTCAAAATCATAGGCGATGACATCCCCGAGCCCTAACTCCTGAGCTGTTGAAACTTGTGTTGCCGTCAATCCTTTTTTTGAAGTCGCTAAATACCAGCGCAGCGAATGTGCCACCGACCAACTGAAACTCCACGTCCCCCCTTGGAGCCACCACCCATTTACGCGATTTGGATAGCCATGCATTGGTGCCCCACCAGCGAGCAAACATTGCGAAATGAAATTTGTACAATCAACATCGAACGCTGGAAATGCTGGATTACGACTATCCCACCACGTATTCGCATAGCGAACAGCCGCTTCCCTGTTGTACATCATCAAACGCCTCCTTTCGTTTAACGTATGAAAACGAAGCGGATGGAATGCGTTGAACCAGAGGTAACTGTGAGGCGAGCACAAAATTGTTTAGACAATAAAAAAGCCGAACCACTTGAAAACTCAGTGGTTCAGCACTTTAGATAAGAAATTCTTAGCTCGTTCGGAATCTGGGTTTGTAAAGAACTTTGATGGTGGAGCCTTTTCTACAATTTTCCCATCCGCCATAAAGACAATTTCGTCACAAATTTCTTTGGCGAAGCCCATTTCATGCGTAACGACGACCATCGTCATCCCATCGTGTGCCAATTTACGAATCGCATCAAGCACTTCCGTCACCATTTCTGGATCGAGTGCGGATGTCGGTTCGTCGAACAGCATCACTTGGGGATCCATAGCGAGCGACCGTGCAATAGCAACACGTTGCTGTTGTCCGCCCGAAAGCCTACCAGGATAAGCATCGAATTTATCGCCAAGCCCAAGAGAGATTAGTAATTCTTTCCCTCTCTTTTCCGCCGCCTCTTTACTCATACCTTTCACCTTTAACGGTGCCATCGTCACGTTTTGAAGCGCAGTGAGAAATGGGTACAAGTTAAAGTTTTGAAAGACAAATCCGATATTGATACGAGCTTTATTGATGTTTGTCTTTCTATCATGGATTGATATACCATCAACAATTATTTCTCCATTATCTATTGGTTCGAGCGCATTAATCGTTCGAATCAGCGTCGATTTTCCAGCGCCACTTGGTCCAATTAAGGCTACAACGTTAGATTTCGGAACATGTAAAGAGATATCCGTAAGGACCTGATGCGTGCCAAATGATTTATTTACATCTTTAATTGTAATCATAAAAAACACTCCTTCATAACAAGCTTACACTCAGTTCTCACGCGATAAAAGTCGTTTCTCGAAATACCGTATAATCATCGACATGCTGAATGTCATAATGAAATACACGATCGCGACAACTGTCCACACTTCTAATGAGCGGAACGATGTTGCAACAAGATTTTTTGCATTCAACGTTAAATCCGTCGCTGCAATAACAGACACGAGAGAAGAGTCTTTTACTAAAATGATAAACTGTGATGCCAAAGGAGGCAACACACGACGAAATGCTTGCGGTAAAACGATAAATCGCATTGCATTCGTGTGGGACATGCCCGATGAACGCGCAGCCTCCATTTGCCCTTTTGGTACAGCTTGAATTCCCGATCGGACAATCTCTGCGATAAATGCTCCAGAGAAAATAGCAAGACCTAAAATGGCAGCCCAATAAGATCCTAGTCTAACGAATTGACCAAGTACAAAAAATATCCAAAATAGGAGAACAAGTAATGGTACACCACGCATCACTTCCACGTATATCGATGAAATAATTCGAATGAATTTATTTCTTGAAATACGTCCTAGTCCAAAAATGATTCCAATCGGTATAGCAATCAGAAGCGCTATCGCTGAAATTTCCAACGTTTTAAGCGCTCCGTCAATAAATACATCTATATTCTTTGATATGATACTCCAGTCGTAATTATAGCCGCCCATCTATTTTCCCCCCTGAAATTGAAGAAGTGGTTATTCTTCTACGACCTCATTCAACCAATCGCTTGTTTCAAACCACTTATTTCTTGAAGCCAATTCCGCCGGGCTATCAATATAGTTCGCTAAAAATGAGTTAAGCCATAAAATTGATTCAATGTCATTTTTCTTCACTGCAATTCCTAGGTTTTCTGAAGAGATTAGGCCATCGACATGTCTGACCTGATCGCCATTGCGAAGTTTCCATACAGCAATTGCCGGTTCGTCATAAAGAACAGCATCTGCTTGACCCTGTGACATCGCTGTTGCAGCAGATGGGAATTCTTCAAAGTCCATAATTTCAGCATTTTTGAAAAGGTCTTTTGCCAAGAGCGCCCCAGTTGTTCCGATACCAACTGCAATTTTTTTACCTTTCACATCAAGTTCTTCCCAAGACTTCGTCGAAGAATCTTTAGCAGGAACCATCAGTGCTTGACCTGTTTTGTAATAGGGATTTGAAAAACTGACAGCAAGCGCACGGTCTCCACGTATTGTCATTCCTGCGAGAACCATGTCGATTTCACCAGTTTGTAGCGCTGGAATAAGTCCATCAAACGTAAATTGCTTATATTCCACAGGTACCCCTAACCATTTACCAATTGCATTTGCAGTATCAACGTCATAACCAACAAAATTACCCTTCGGATCTTTCATATCAAATGGGAAGTATCCCGGTGACATCCCGATTACTAACTTCTTGTTTTTTGCCACGTTTTGTAGTGCCGATGCTTCAGTTGATACGCCCCCACCATCTTTACTACACCCCGCGATTAGTAGAACTGCAATCATGAGTGTTGCTGTTAACCACTTTTTCATTATTCTCCATCCCCTTTTAGTGTTATATAAATAGCATTCACCCATTCCGATGAATTATGTAAAGTATAGAGTAATACTATTAATCTGTCTACAAGAATAATTGAATTATTCCAACCATTTATATGCCATAAATCATGCAGTTGCTAAAGTATGCGAGACTTTAGGCTTTATCTGTAAAGGAAATAAGTCATATAGTGCTACTCTGTTAATTTATACTTATCTTTATGTATATTTGATCTTTAAATAAAATAAAAAAGCATTCGGATCAACCGAACGCTTTCGAAATACTATGGAGCATAACTATTTCCCACTCCACTTTCACCTAAAGCAAAGGATTTCAAAGGAATTTCCACCTGACTTTTTGGCTTCATACATCGCATTATCAGCATTTTTCAATATGGTGGATACAGTTGCCTCAGTGGATAATACAAGTGAAATTCCCATACTTGCGGTAACGTTCAGCGTAGTATGCTTGATTGACCATTGTGCTTCCATCGCACGTTGGATATTAATTGCAGTTTCCTTTGCAAGTTTTGCTGTTTCCACCTTAGGTAACAAGAGAATGAATTCATCACCGCCAAGACGGGCAGCAATAGCGTCTTTGGGTATACTTGCACATAATCTCCTACCGAATTCTTTGATTACACAGTCACCTATTTCATGGCCATATTGATCATTGATACCTTTGAAATGGTCGATATCCAAAAGAAATACCGTAAAACCATTACCCCCATTCTGAAAATGATCCAATTCCATTAGTAGCTGATCTGTGAAAAATCGACGATTGGGTAAATTCGTTAAAAAATCACGGTATGCAAAATACTCAAGTTGCTCTTCATGCTTTTTTTGTAACGTAATATCGCGGATAATTATCACCATATGTTTAAACTTATTCCGTTCATCATAAACTGGGGTGGCTTTTAATTCCGACCAAAGCCATCCATTAAATTTATGCTTTATCCTCAAACGTATACTGCATGTTGTTCCTTCCCGAAGTGCCTGTACAAAATTTTGTTCCATGCGAGAAACATCTTCCGGATGCACATGCCAAGACAATGATTTTGCAGTGTATTCTGTGGAATCGTACCCATAAATTTGGTTACTAGATGGAGAAACGTAAAGGTACTCCTGCTTGTCATTTATCAACACGATGACGTCCTGGACATTCTTTGCAATGATTCGAAAATGCTTTTCGCTTTCAACGAATTTATTGCTCATGTCATCCAGTTCTCTTAAATCCTTCACAATTGCATAAATGCCTACGACTTTATCCCGCACTTCAATCGGTGTGAAGTTGACGAGACAGCTGACACTCGCGCCTGATTTCTCAAGAAAGGTTATACGATAATCATTAAGCCCGTACTCCAATGCCTGTTGAAATGATTTAATGGAAAAAACAGGATCACTTGTATCAAGGAATTCGATAAGTGCCCTACCTTTTAATTCATCTAGTGGATAGCCACTGATTTTTTCAACAGCCGTATTACCGCTCAGAATAACTCCACTTAAATCCGTCGTAAAAACGGCATCAGTATTATTCTCGAACAACGAGCGATAACGTGATTTACTTTCAACAAGCTTATTCCACGAATCTTCACTTTCCAATTTCGCAACTTTTTCATTTGTAACGTCTTTCACAACGCCGACAATATGCGTATATGCGCCCGTCTTGTCGAATAAGGGTGTCAATCTAGCCTCAGAATAACGTCTAATTCCTGAAGGCGATTTATAGGAGTCTTCATAAGTCGTCGTTTTGTTAGTGTTCAATACTTTTCCATATTCGGCGTTCAATAAAATACTAAGTTCTTCATCATGCACTTCACTAAATGTTTTGCCGATAGCATTTTGGTCCAAGTTGGTTTTCTCAATTGCAACGCGATTAAAAAAGGCATAGGTAAAGGTAAAATCTTCTTCAACTTTCACGATAAACACCATATCTACGAGCACTTCTGCCAAAGAGGTATCAAAAGGCAACATAATTTCCCCGACCATTCAGAATTTCCTTTCTCAAAAAACAGTAGTGCATTTCTACCTAAATTTTCATATTTCAATATACTCCCACTATAAAGTACTATTAAAGCATAGAGGTAAAGAAATAGTAAGTTTTTAATTTTGCTTGCAAGTAAAATTGCTATGAACTAACAATTCCTAAAAAAAAAGAACCCTTATACATCAAGGGTTCTACGTATTTTAAAACTATATGGAGCATAGGGGGCTCGAACCCCTGACCTCTTCACTGCCAGCGAAGCACTCTCCCAGCTGAGCTAATGCCCCGTATCTTTGATACAATAAGAAGTATAGCAAGATGATTCGAAAAAGACAATAGGCAGGGGGAAGTCTATATGCAGCATGCAGAAAGAGAAATTACCGAACCTGTTGCGTTATGTGACGACAAAGGGTTATTGAATCCAGAAGCAATCGGCTTCGCACGTCAGCCTTTCATCCAGAGCAATCTCAAGAACCACTTCATGCGCAAGAAGAAGTGGAATTATTGGTGTGTGTACGGGGAAGATTTGTTATTTTCCGCAACGATTAGCCATCTCGATTATGCAGCTGTCTGCTTTGTCTATATTTTAGATTATGAAACACAACGATTTTACGAAAAACAGATAACGATTCCAATTGGGCGCAATGTGAAGATGCCTGAAAACGTTCTGGATGGCGTTAAATTCGTGAATGACAACCTAACTGTTCAGATCTTACATATTCAAGGCGAAACGCATCTGTCCGTGACCATCCCAGACTTCGACAATGAAGTATTGCATGCAGATTTCCACATTGGTCATCCAGTTGCCGATGAATCATTGAATGTTGTTATACCAAGGAGCAGGGACATTTTCCAGTTCACGGCTAAGCACCATTCATTGCCAACATCCGGGTTCGTTAAAATCGGCGACAAACGGTATGATTTCAATCCAGATTATAGTTTTGCTGTTCTCGATTATGGTAGAGGTATATGGCCGCGAAAAGCAGAATGGAACTGGGCGATGGCTTCGCAGCGACTTGGTGGTCGTCGCATTGGACTTAATTTCGGTGGTAAATGGACGGATGGGACAGGCATGACTGAAAATGCGGTGTTCGTTGATGGTTTGATGACCAAAATTCATGAGGATGTTCTGTTTACATACAATAATAAAAACTTCATGTTGCCTTGGAAAATTCGAACGAAGTTTTCAGACACCGTCAATATAACATTTACACCTTTTTTTGAACGTGTTTCTATTACGAATGTCCGACTCGTACGCACGGAAGTCCATCAAGTAGTCGGTTACTTCAACGGGACAGTACGCTTACATGACGGCTCCATCCTACAAATTCGCAACATGCTTGGCACCACGGAAGAACATATCGCGAAATGGTAAGTAACTCGATTGAATTTGCACATTATACATTCCTTTTACTAGCCGGCTAAAATGCCGGTTTTTTTATTTGTGTACGTATTTTGTTTAGAATGTAGGTTTTTAGGCAAAATAATAGATAAGACACCAGATCCGAAAGGCAGTGAGTTTTTTGAGGAAATTGAATGCAGTAGGTACAATCGTTATTACAGGTGCATTGCTAATGGGCGGATGCGGCAACTTCGGGAAGAATGCAGATAAGCCAAACCGCGAAGAAGCAGTAATTATTAATGAAGATGAGAAAGTCGGTGGATCCATCGAAACTGGCGATGGATACGGTTTTACGTCATTCGATCTTGAAATCGACGTCGATGGCAAAGATGCAATTGACGCTAATTACGATGTGACAAAAAAAGCGAATGCAGATTATGAAAATAAACTGCAGAATATCAAGCTAAAAGATAATAAAGCGATGGATGAGCTCAACAAAATGTTCATAGAAATTCGTATTACAAAAGATACACCTCAACAAGAAGTGATTGATAAGGTTCTCCAATGGTTTGGGTTGGAAACTTACTCAAAATTCGACCTTGAAGTCGATTTTGACGATGGTACGTTACTCAATATCGAAGATGTTAAGTGATGGTTGAAAGAGCTAGAATATATATCATATTTTATTTTAAAACCAGCTAAGATGCTGGTTTTTTTCATTTCATAAAATCCTTATTGTTTAATCTTACGAGATTAGGGTCAAAATATTATAGTGGAAAACAAAAAAAAAGGGATGTGTAGATTTGATTAAACTAAAACTGTTTGGACTCGTGATCTTAGCCACGGCTTTGATTATAGGCGGATGTGGAAAAAAGGTACATAACACGGACACTGCATACGGTTTCACTAAATTCGAACTTAAAATCGATGTGAGTGGCGAAGAGGATGTTAAAGCTGAGTACAAAATGAAAACAAATAAGATTGAAGCGGAATATATAAATAAAGCTCACAAAATTAAACTTAAAGGTGATCCCGCGATGGATGAGCTCAATAAAATTTTCACAGAAATAGAACTCACAAAAGATCAATCGCAACAAGATGTAATTGATAAAGTATTGAAGGCGGTCGATGTCGATAATTTTTCGAAATTCAAACTTGAAATCGAATATGACGATGGTACAAAGCTAGAGTTTGAAGAAAAATTATGAGACTACAGAAAAGGCTACAAGGACACAACATCCCTTGCAGCCTTTTTTGTGCTGTTTTCGCTTTTCTATACTCTCTAGACTCCAGCGCCTAGCTCGCTGTGGTAAAGATGAAAGAACCATAAGCCAAAGGGCGGCTTCCGGGTCTTTCCCTTTTTCCTTCACGAGCTACACAGGCGCTTACGCTTTTCTATACTGTCTACACTCCAGCGCTTAGCTCACTGTGGTAAAGATGAAAGATCCATAAGCCAAAGGGCGGCTTCCGGGTCTTTCCCTTTTTCCTTCACGAGCTACACGGCCGCCTCCGCTTTTCTATACTGTCTAGACTCCAGCGCCTAGCTCGCTGTGGTAAAGATGAAAGAACCAAAAGCCAAAGAGCGGCTTCCGGATCTTTCCCTTTTTCCTTCACGAGCTACCCAGGCGCTTCCGCTTTTCTATACTGTCCAGACTCCAGCGGCCAAACGCTCGGGTCATAAGTCATACCAGCTTTGTGGCAAAGTACGCCACTCCGCCGGCACGCCTTATGCCTGCCGCGTCTAGGCAGGCCGCTTACGCTTTTCTATACTTTCGATTCCAGCAACATATTGTAAAAAACACCTTGTCGTTCGATCAATTCTTCTTGGTTTCCAAACTCTATTAGTTCCCCTTGCTCCATAACATAAACGGTGTCGGCTTTTCTTACGGTGTTCAGTCTATGTGCAATAACAAAACTGGTCCTGCCTTCCATAAGGCGATCGAGTGCTTCTTGGATTTCTAGCTCCGTAACCGTATCGATACTGCTCGTGGCTTCATCGAGAAGGAGAAGTACTGGATCTGCAACGAGCGCTCTCGCAATTGACAGCAACTGCTTCTGCCCCTGTGAAATTTCGCCGCCATCAGCCGTTAATACAGTGTCATAGCTATCCTCCAGCCGACTAATGAAACTATGCGCATTGGCCTGTTTTGCCGCCTTGATGACTTCTTCGTCTGTGGCGTCAAGTTTTCCATAACGAATATTTTCAAGGACTGTTGCTTCAAAAAGAAATGGGTCTTGCAAAACAAATGCCGTCTGGCTACGAAGTGTTTTCCGTGGCAACTTGCTAATCGGAATACCGTCGATATAGATTTCTCCTTTATCGACTTCATAGAACCTAGCAAGCAACTGCATAATCGTTGTCTTCCCTGCGCCAGTAGCCCCGACAAATGCCGCTGTTTCTCCCGCCTTCACATGAAATGATAAATCGTTAATTGTATAGCCGTCCGTTTCGACTGCATAACCGAAGGATACATTGCGGAATTCGACGTCTCCCCTGAGGATCCTATCCTCATTTTCTGTCGCCTCATCCTTCTCGACCGTTTCATCCATAATCTTAAAGACTCGCTCCGCTCCCGCGATTGCCGACAGCACTGTGTTAAATTGGTTGGCAAGATCATTAAGCGGACGTGTGAACTGGCGTGCAAATTCCGAGAAGATGACGATTGTCCCGACCGTTACAACGCCGTCCCCTCTTAACGCAAGCAATCCACCCACCCCTGCAACGACCGCAAAACTCGCGTTGTTTAACATATTCATCACTTTGGGGATAAAACCAGAGTAAGTCAACGCCCAGAAACCGGTTCGTCGAAGTCGGTCACTCTTCTGCGCAAACTCTTCCATTACACGTTCTTCCTGTGAAAATGCTTTGACAATGCGCTGACCGGAAATTGTTTCTTCAATCATTCCGTTTAACTCGCCCACTGCTTGCTGCTGTTCTTTAAATAAAGGCCCCGTACGGCGCGTAATCCACCGAATCGCTACGAACATCACTGGAACAATGATCATCGTCAGCAGTGTCAATAACGGGCTTAAGTAAAGCATGACCCCGAACGTTCCGGTCAGCGTCAAGATGCTTGAAAATACTTGGATGAAAGATGAGTTCAGCGTTTGGCTAACGTTTTCAATATCGTTGGTAATTCGGCTCATCAGTTCACCGTGCTGCCGTTTATCAAAAAATGTGACTGGCAACTTCTGAAGATGGGCAAACAAGCTCGTCCGTAAGCGGAAAACGGTTTGTTGTGCGATGCCAACCATCCAATAGTTTTGGAAATACATCGCAAGTGATAAGCCTATATAGATAGCGATAAGCCACCCGATACTGCCGCCTAAACCCGCGAATTTCATTGGAATAATATAGTTATCAATAATTTTACCAATCATCAATGGGCCGAGCAGCGCCAGGATTGAACTGACGAAAACAAGTGCGAGCACAGCAATTAGCAGGCCCCGCTGTTCATCGACAAGTTGCCATATCCGGTAAAGAACTGATTTCCAGTTACTAGCACGTTCTTTTTTCTTCTTCCCGGTGCCATTAATATCTTCCTTTGATAGAATCGGCTCGTAGCCGAACGGTTTACGAATTGCGCGTAACATCGGCCGCCACCTCCTCATCGGATTGGGATTCCGCGATTTTCCGGTACAGTGCGGATTGCTCCATCAGGTCGTCATGTGTTCCGTAGCCAACAACTTGCCCTTCATCTAATAGAAGAATTTTGTCCGCGCCTTGTGCGGTCCGGATTTTTTGTGTGACAACGAGCATAGTCGCTTCTTCCCCTTCAAGTGCATCCCATAGTGCCGTTTCCGTTTTTACATCAAGCGCACTTGTGCTGTCATCTAGGATTAAGATTGATGGTTTTCGAACGAGAGCCCTTGCAATGGATAGTCGCTGTTTCTGACCACCCGATAAGTTGACACCTTTCTGGCCGACACGTGTCCCATATTTTAGCGGGAACAGATCAATTGATTCATGGATTTGTGCTTTTTTTGCCGCCTCTTCCAGTTCGTCGACATCCGCCCCCATATCGCCCCATGACAAGTTATCCAAAATCGACCCTGTGAATAAAATCGATTGCTGTGGCACGAGTCCGATTGTATCCCTCAAATCTTTCAGTGGCCAGTCCTCTACTTCAGTTCCACTGACATAGATCTTCCCTTGTGTTTTTTCAAATATACGGGGAATTAGATTAAGCAATGTAGATTTTCCGGACCCAGTTGCTCCCATAATAGCTAGTTTTTCTCCCGGTGAAACGTGGAACGACACGTTAGCTAATATCGGTTCCACCTTGCCCGGATACATGAACGATACGTTTTCGAATTCCAAATCGCCTTCATTACGTAATAGTCCTGTACTTTCCGAACTATTGATCTCCAAGCCTTCATTCGCAATCAGCACTTCTTCCATTCGTTCGGAAGATGCTTTTGCACGCGAGAATGCCACAATGATGAATGAGAACATCGAAAACGCACCCGTCATGCGCATTGCATAGTTTACAATTGCTACTAGTTCTCCTACTTGCGCGCCGCCATCACGCACTTCAATTGCACCGAACCAGAGTACGGCCATCAAACTGACGTTCATAACAAACAACAGGATTGGCAAGATAAGTTCCATCATCCGCATCGCTTTGACGGTATCTGTTCTTAACAGATCAGATACTTTCGAGAAGCGGCTTGCTTCATAAGCCCCGCGTAAAAACGCTTTAATAAGCCGTACAGCCTGTAAGTTTTCTTGAATGACACGGTTTACTCGGTCAAGCCTGCGCTGTACAAGCGAAAAATAACTGACCCCTTTTTTCGCCATAAAATAAAGAAAAATCAGCAAAAATGGTGCCCCAATTACAAGGAATAATGCCAATTTTACATTGACGAAAAAGGCCATAATCAGACTTCCAATTACGAGCAATGGTGCACGCATCATGATCCGAAGTCCCATAAACAGGACGTTTTGAACCATCGTGACATCACTTGTCAAGCGTGTGATGAGTCCCGATGTCGGGAACCGAAGAAAAGTCGCCATGGAAAACGCTTGTACTTGGCGAAACAATGCCTGTCTCAAATCAAATCCAAAACTTTGTGCCGCATGTGCAGCGAAGAATGAATTGATGGCCCCCGAAAAGAAAGCGACAAACGCCAGTGCCATCATAACGCTTCCCCACGTCCAGATAACAGCCTCATTCCCCGCCATGATGCCATCATCTATAATTTTTTTGATGAGTAGCGGCTGAATTAGCTCGACAGATAATTCCAGTAACATAAGAAATAATGCTATGACGATAGGCCATTTATATGGCAACGCATATGAAAAAACTGTTTTCATCTTTTTGACCCCCAAAAACTCTTTCGTTTCACGAATTACTTCTCGATAGAACTTATTATGCCACAGCGACCAAGTTGTGTATAGTCAAATCGACTGAATTGTAGGATATCTTGGAGTCATTCTTCTGTAAGCATGAAAAACAGGTTTTTCATAAATTCTTGCGTAAACCTAAGGTACAAATGCTTTTTCGTTATTATAATTGCGACTTCAGCATTCTAATTGCAACTACAGCTTCCTAATTGCAAATTCAACATTCTAATTGCAAACTCGAACAACGAAGAATCCTTGGTCTTTGCGTAAATCCAAACAACGAATAACAAAAGGACCAGAAATCCCCAAGGGGAACCGGTCCTTCCACTATTCTATGTTTTCGCCTTACTACCCGCAATCGACAGCCAAGTCACCCCGATAAGCATGATTATCGCCCCTGTCAATTGCCACATACCAAGTACCTGACCGAACCAGATTACGGAAATAACCATTGCTGTCAGCGGTTCAAAGCTCGATAATATGCTTACTTCCACTGGTGATATGTATTTCATGCTACTCATGAACAAGATGAATGCAACGGTCCCTATTACAATGACAAGTAGGAGCATGCCCGCTAAGGTCCAATCTGTTAAATAGTCTAAGTTAGTTACGACAGTCAATGGATTCGTAACTAAAAGCGTTATTCCCCCGATAATCATTCCCCAGCCAATTGACAGCAGAACTCCCCATTCTTGCATCAGCCGAACGGGATATAACGTGTAAAACGAGAACGCAAAACCAAGTGCAAGTCCCCATAAAACCGCAACTTTGCTCAGTGCAAAGCCAGAAAACGAGCCGTTTGTCAAAAGGAGGAGTAATCCTACTAGCGTTACGGACATTCCGAGTACCTGCACGATTGGCGGCCATTTTTTTTGCGACGCCGTTACAAATATGATAATAAAAATCGGTGCCAAGAACTGAAATAAGGTCGCAATTACTGCATTACTCGTATTAATCGACGCAGCGAATGTATATTGGACCCCGAGCATACCGAATACACCAAAAAGAAGGAGTTGACGGGCCCATACTTTTTGTTGCCAGGGAAGAGTGATGCGCTTCCCCTGTATCTTCAGCATAGCTAGCAAAAATGAGCCTGCGAGTAGGAGACGAACTGTCAGCATGAAAGAAACCGACATCTCACTGTGTAGCAGCATCCATTCCATCATTGGACCCGTGGCGCCCCAAAGTACTGCACCCGAAACAATTAGAGCAATACCTTTTAATCTTTCCATGCCTTTACACCCCCTAATTTTACTATTTATCTACAATTACGGATATTTAATTAATGATTATCACTTTCATGATGTACAGACACAAGAACTTCATTATAATAGTAGTAGTATCTACATCGGGAAGGGGACATTTATATGAAGACAGATTATGGACAACTCGCGCCGGAACTGCCGGACATAATGAATAGTCTCGAGCAATTTTATATGGTAACCCGAACAGATAGTGAAGGTTCGATTATTTATACAAACAAAAAATTTTTGGAAACAAGTAAATGGACACCTAGACGAGTGCTTGGAAATACATTGTGGCAAATGTTCCCGGAAACTGTTGAAGGTCAAAGTCAAGCGCATGCCATCTGGAAAAGCATAAAGGCAGGAAAGACATGGTACGGTAAGGTTGAAAAAGTAACGCGTTTTGGTGAACCGTATTTTGTAAATATGATTGCCATTCCCAGTATGCCGTCACACGAAAAGCCATTCTCTGTTACTTACCTTGAATTGGATATCACTCAAGACGTACAATTACGGAGCCAGCTACAACAAATTGCATTCATTGACTACGAGACCGGGTTAATGAGTCGTTACAAACTTGAAACGACCGTAGCGGAAATTATTGAAGAGGCAAAAAGTTTCTCATTTGTCTTCATAACCATCGATCACTATTATACATTGAAAGACCTTCAATCTTCCGAATCAAAGATAGAACTTATTAAATCATTTTCAAATAGGCTCAAGCGGTATTTCCAAGATAATCTACTAGCCAGGGTTGGTGCTAATGAATTTATCGTCCTAACCGCTTTCGGAGATTGGTATGTGCAAGGCTTTCTACAATTCCTTGAACAGCAACCGATTTATATCAATAATGTTGCCATTTCGTTATCTATTAGCGGTGGCGTCGTTCGTTATCCCGAAGACCAGAAAACCTATAACCATCTTATGAAAGCCGCATTGGCAGCTACAAAAGATGTTATCAATAATGGCGGAGGTAAGATTTCTTCTCTCTCAGCTGCATCGCATAAAGTGCTAAATAGGCGAGCAATTATTGACCAAAAAATGTTATCTGCTCTGGACCACAATAATTTACAAGTCGTCTACCAACCACTATTTGATATCGAGTCTGGTGAAGTGACGCTTTACGAGGCGCTTGTTCGTTGGGAAGATGAAGATCTTGGTACTATCACGCCTGACGAGCTTATCCCAATTGCAGAAGAGAATGGTCTCATTCATAATATCGGTGCTTTCGTACTTGAAGAAGCCTCTACGCTTGCCGCACTATGGAATGAACAAGGCCGTCATGTAGGTATTTCAGTAAATACTTCCGTTCGCGAGTTCAGTAATGCACAGATGAAAAACAAAGTTATGGACATCCTTAACAAGACAAAATGCCCTGCAAATTGTATCCAGTTTGAAATAACCGAGAAATTTGCGTTTCAAGCTGAAGAGGAAAATTCAATCGTCCTTCAGATGAAAGAACTTCAAGACGCAGGGATTGAGTTTGCACTAGATGATTTTGGTACCGGATATGCATCATTCCGGTATATGCAGTATCTACCGATCACGAAAGTTAAAATCGATAAGGTATTTATCGATTCCTTGACGACACAGCCAAAAACGCAGCAACTCGTCGAAGGAATGATACGTTTTTGCAAATCGATGGGGTTATATACCGTAGCAGAAGGCGTTGAAACACAGGAGCAGTACAAGCTTCTCGAAAAAATGGGTGCAGATGCCGTACAGGGTTATTATATCGGCATGCCGGTAACATCTGATAACATTCAATTTAATGATGTGAAATAACGAAACGGAGTATCTCTCAAAGCGAGGACACTCCGTTTTTTATCTGTCTAGGCCACCTGCGCTTTTCTTAAACTTTTTTCCCCCTCTTTCTACCGATACCGGACCTAAAGATGAGCTGAATCATTACTTCCGCAAATACAAGTCCCATCGCAATCGCACCCGATACCATGAAGGCACCCGATGCAAATGAGATTGCCGTTAAATAATCTTTTTCAACAATATGCCTCATCGCATTATAAGACATCCCTCCTGGCACGAGCGGAATGATTCCAGCGACACTGAATATAATCATTGGTGTACGAAAACGTTTGGCAAAAATATGGGCAACGAGCGCAACCATGAATGCACCTAGGAATGACGCTTGCACAGGGTCTCCCGATATTCCATTAAACAGGCTATAAACAAGCCAACCTGTCATCCCTACAAAACCGCAATAAAACAACATTCTACGTGGGGCATTAAATATAATTCCAAAGCCTGTCGCGGCAAGGAAACTAAGAATTGCTTGTACAATCCACGTCAAGACTCAAACCCCTTTTCCATTCAGAAAGATAAAACTAGTGCTACGCCAGCTCCGATTGCAAATGCCGTTAAAAATGCTTCCGCGCCTTTTGACAATCCCGACATAAAATGACCGGCCATCAGATCGCGCACCGCATTCGTAATGAGCAGGCCTGGAACTAGAGGCATAACTGATCCAATGATAATTTTATCAAGTTCGACTCCTACTCCCGTTTGCACTGCTGCAAACCCGATAAGCCCTATAAACAATGAGCCAATGAATTCCGCAAAAAACTTCACCCTTGTTAGCTCATGAATCTTTGTCACAATGACGTACCCGACACCCCCTGCGAAGATAGCAGCAGGGACATCAGTCCATAGACCGTTGTACAAAATTAGAAAGCACCCACTTGCAACAGCTGCTGCGATAATCTGTAGCCAAAGTGGAAACATGACATTCGCTTTTTGGATTTCTTGAAGCTTAGTGTACGCTTCTTCAAGCGTATATTCATTTGTAGATAGCTTACGTGAAACGTCATTAACGAGTGCAACTTTTTCAAGGTCCGTCGTCCGATCCTTTATGCGTATCAGCTTCGTGTGGTGTGGACTGCCTGGTGAAAAAATAATACCCGTCGGCGTAACGAAACTGTGAGTAGCTGACAGTTGCTGCGTTTCAGCCATTCGCGCCATTGTATCTTCAACCCGGTACGTCTCGGCCCCAGCCTCCATCATAAGACGTCCCGCGAGCAGACAGCAATCGATTGCTGTCTCTTTGTCCACTATTGGCATATTTCGTCCTCCTAACTCAAGTGGCATAAAGTGCGATGTCTCTCTCTATATGATTTGTATGAGTAATTCCACTCATAACCGCTTCGGCTATCCCTGTAAGGCGCCTGCGCTTGTAAATATACCTTATTCAGTACTTCAACATATATGAAAAATACAACCCAATTCCTCTCTATTAAATAATCTTATCGAAGCTGAAGACAAATAACAATGAACAAAGTGAGTTGATTAACTTTCTGCACAAGAAAAAGACCCAGCGCGAGGCCGAATCTTTCATCTTGGAATCCTATTCAGTCAATTTGTAAGTTACCAATTGGTGCATACGTATCAAGCGAGTAATTTTTGATTTCCTTCATTGAAACAGTATACAAGATGTCTTTACTGTAAAGCATACGCTGAATTTCTCCCTCCCAATCCCCGTATTGCTCTCCGCGACTTTTCGCTTTCAGTAAATCCCCTTTTAGGACGATACCATGTTCCGGTGTAATTTCGTAGACGAGCGCACCAGAGCTTTTGAAATCGATGTTATGGTCTTTCCCTATTTCATCGTAAATCGATACTGGAAAACCGTATAAGTTTCGTTCTTTATGCTGGAACAATGCCTTGTGATCATATTGAACCGGCGAGTATGTTCCACGCCCACCAATGATTTCCGTATCCTTCTCTTTTGGATTATTGAAATCAGTTATATCGAACAAGGAAATCTTCATACCCATTGTCAAAATGAGCGGCTCTCCCCCTTGCGGATTTTTCTCGGCAACTGTTTCATAACCGAAGCCAATAAGATGGTTGTCGTCAAGCGGATGCAAGTAGTTGCTAAAGCCTGGAATCTTCAGCTCTCCAAGCACTTTTGGGGCAGTAGGATTGGCCACATCTATGACAAATAGCGGATCCGTTTCCCGGAACGTTACCATATACGCTTTATCCCCCATGAAACGTGCAGAATAAATCCGTTCCCCTTTCGCAAGGCCTTCAATCGATCCCGTGGTATTAAGGTTTTCATCCAAAATAAAGAGATGGTTTTTAGACGGATTTTTATCATCCCACATATTCCCTTCTGTCGTGACGACGCGGAAATAACCATTGTGCTCATCCATCGAAAACTGGTTGAGTAAATGCCCTTTCAGTGTAGCTGAATTTTGGAATGTGACGTTTGTCTTGTTCAACGTGAACTTGAATAATTCACTGTTTGAAGTGCCGGGATTCCAAATCATCTTCTTCGAAGTGGAAGCGTTTGTCTCATAAATTGTCGCTGTCAGGTACAGATTATCTTCTGACATATAGAGTTGCTCACTAGCACCTAGATAGCCTTTTGTCACAACCTTACCTTCTGCAGGCACTAAAAGATCGATGGCTGTAATGATGGAGTACGTCGGTTCCATAGCGCCTGGTAGAATCGCGATATCCTTGTAGTCAATCAGTTCGGAGTCAGCGCCTTCTATGGAATCATATACACGCGGACGAAGCACGTCGCCGTCTATTTCATTCATGATCCAGAAGTTCGGCTGTACATTCGTAACAAAGTACAGCATATTTCCTGTTTTCCGCGCACCGTTTAGATAGCCTTCCGCACCGATTTCTCGAATTATTTTAGGCATTTTCGGATTCTTCACATTATACATACGAACCGTGGTCATTCCGTTCATTGGTCTGCTGATCCTTGCCTCATCAGTATTCATTTCGTTGTTGTAAGGCTCATATTTCTCACCAAAAACAATTAGCATGTCGTCGTGCAGAAACAACTGGGACGGATAAAACTCCTCTTCCATTTTAATTTCCGAAGCTTTCCGGATTTTCTTCGGGTCGCGGATATCAGTAATGGTGACTTTGTTATTGCCCATTACAGTATATATATAGTTACCGTCTGTCTTTACACTATCGGCTTCATCGACTCCCTCCACCTGATTGTTCGTTGTCGAATGATCTCCGCCGCTTTTAGCAGATGCCAAGGAATCTTCATTGGACAGTTCTGAGCCTTGGGTTACCATTACATCTGTCCGCTGCATGGACTTCACCCGTTCAAAATAGGCTTTCAATTCTTTTGCTGATGCTACGGATTCGATTGTTTCATAGATAGTAAACTTGATTTTATCGATTGGAAGCAATTTTATAGATTTACTATTTACTGCATTTTTCTTAACGTGAAGCTCGTAGGAACCCGGTACAAGGCCCTTTACATATAGGGTCTTACCCGCATTGCCAAGTGAAATGTCTGCTGTCATCTTCTTTCCATTTCGATCAGTTACATATAAATCATTCGATCCTAGTGCTTCCTCTTTCAAAGGCGTGGAGAAGTTTATGTGCCATCCTTGATTGAAAAGTGCACTTTCAGAGGCCGTCACAGTCAACTTGTCGATATAAAATGTATAGGTAATTGCAGCCACTGTAATGAATGCCGTAACAATAAGCCAACTAACCTTTTTTCTCAATTTGACCAACCCTTTCCTTTTGGTTTGCTACACCATTAGACTCTGCTAAGACAATTTCGTTTCACTAAACTGAAAATTTATTTTATTTATTTTGTTAGTTTAGATTGGAATATTCCAGTCTTGTCGCATTTCATTTATTGACGTATCTTGTAACATTATGCTAAAAACATATCGAAAGAACGAACTGCATACGATAAGCTTAGAAGGACAAGAGAAAAGGGGGATGTTTTGTGAAAGTATTAACAAGGTGGTCGAATACACTAATGGAACGGTATTTACCGGATCCATATATCTTCGTCGCAATTCTGACGTTGGTCGTGTTCTTGCTTGGTCTCGGATTAACTGATTCCGGGCCGCTCGATATGGTTACGTATTGGGGAGATGGTTTCTGGGGGCTTCTCGCATTTACGATGCAAATGGTTATTGTTCTTGTTGCGGGACATGTGTTAGCGAGCAGTCCGGTATTCAAGAAACTATTAAGTACACTGGCAGGATTCGCGAAATCTCCAGGATCTGCAATTCTTCTAGTTTCAGTTGTATCACTGATTGCTTGTTGGATTAATTGGGGCTTCGGTCTTGTTATCGGTGCACTTTTTGCGAAAGAGATTGCACGCAAAGTAACAACGGTCGACTATCGGCTCTTAATTGCAAGCGCTTACTCAGGTTTCATCATTTGGCACGGTGGACTTGGTGGATCAATTCCACTTTCAATTGCCACTGCAGATCACCCATTCGCAGGCATCATGGGTGTTGTACCGACGTCAGAAACGATTTTTTCAAGCTATAACATAATTATTGTTGTCGCACTTATTATCTCCGTTCCGATTTTGAACCGCTTCATGATGCCGAAACCGGAAGATACGGTTACTGTAGATCCAAAGCTGTTGGAAGAACCTATTGAAATTGAAGAAGATACAGATCGCACACCAGCAAGCAAGCTCGAAAACAGTGTTACGCTTTCCATGCTGATTGGTGCGCTCGGTCTTGTCTACCTGATTCAGCATTTTGTTTTAAAAGGCTTCGATTTAAATTTGAATATCGTCAACTTGATATTCTTCACACTCGGAATCATTTTCCACGGGACGCCGAAACGCTTCCTTGCAGCGGTTACGAATGCTGTGAAGACGGCGGGCGGTATCATTATCCAATTCCCATTCTATGCAGGAATTATGGGAATGATGGTTGCCTCTGGTCTTGCAGGCGTCATTTCCGAATCGTTTGTCAGTATTTCGAATGAGCATACATTCCCACTCTTCACGTTTTACGCAGCGGGAATTGTAAACTTCTTCGTACCTTCTGGCGGAGGACAATGGGCTGTGCAAGCTCCTATCATGTTGGATGCAGCACAAACTCTTGGCGTCAGCTATTCGAAAACAGCAATGGCCATCGCATGGGGTGACGCATGGACAAATATGATCCAGCCTTTCTGGGCACTACCGGCACTCGCAATCGCTGGACTTCGTGCAAAAGATATTATGGGTTATTGTTTATTTGTTCTGTTCCTAAGCGGTATCATTATTAGTATCGGATTATTTTTCTTCTAAATTGATTTATAGGGATTATCCCGTTAGTCAGAAATTTTCGACTAACGGGATAATCCTTTTTTTGAATCTATGAGTTGATTGTCCGAGGATCGATCCTATAACTCCACAAACCCTTCAAAGCCACAATTCAAAAACGGAATAGATCTGTGAAGTATCGAATTAGATCTATAATCCAGTCGATTTTTCTTATTTCGTTTATTTCGTTAGTCGAGTGGGAATGACTACTCCTTCCAAGACAGTTGCTTAGGAGGTATTATTTTGTCGAAAGATAAATACGAAAAAATTGATAAACAGGTTTCGGGGCAGACTCAAGATCAGCAACCTGGTGTAGAGGCTGAAATGGATCCTGCACCAATTTATAACGATGAGAATTATGTCGGTTCAGGCAAATTGAAAGGGAAAAATGCTTTAATTACTGGTGGAGATAGCGGAATCGGTCGGGCAGTAGCGGTTGCATTTGCAAAGGAAGGTGCGAATGTAGCGATTGCATATTTGAGTGAACAGGAGGATATCGACGCGGACAATACGGTGGAACTTATTGAAGGATATGGTGGAAAAGCGCTAAAAATCCGAATTGATATCAGTGAGGAGGAACATTGCGAGCAATTGATCGATGAAGTTGTTAATGAGTTCGGCAGTTTGAATATTCTCGTCAACAATGCCGGTAAACAGTTTCCACAAAAAGATATCTCCTTAATTTCAGCTGATCAGCTCCGCGAGACATTCGACACAAATTTCTTCGGTCTATTTTATATGACAAAAGCTGCATTGAATCATATGACTCGTGGCGATGCCATTATCAACACTTCGTCTATTACAGCTTATAACGGATCGAAAGATTTGCTCGATTACTCCGCGACAAAAGGAGCAATCACTTCCTTTACACGTTCTCTCGCACTAAACTTGGCCGAAAAAGGGATACGTGTCAACGCCGTTGCCCCTGGTCCGATTTGGACACCGCTTATCCCAGCGACGTTTGATGCGAAGAAAGTCAAAGAACATGGGGCTAATACGCCTGTTAAACGACGCGGTCAACCTGCTGAAAACGCGCCAGCCTATGTCTTTCTAGCTTCGAGTGATTCTAGTTATATGACCGGCCAGACGATACATGTTGATGGCGGCGATTTTGTCGGATCTTAAATAGATTAGGTGACTCGTTGGGAATAATTTTAATAAGGTATTTTACTGCATGTTGTTTAGTTTTAGTTGAACGTTGTCTTGCTGATGCGGTGTGTTGTTTAGTTTATTCGGATCGTTGTTTAGTTAAGCAGTTACGTTGCGAACTCCGGATTATGTTGTTTAGTTTTAAACAAACGTTGTTTAGTCGATGCGATACGTTGTTTACTTTCCGCAGAACGTTGTCTTGTTCAGCCAAAACGGTGTGAACTCATAGCAATCAATAAAAAAGCCCCTCTACCACGGAATTTCTTCCGCCTAGAGGGGCTTCTTTACTTATGCTTCCACTGTTTCTTTTGAATACCTCTTTTTGTAAACGAGTGCAAAGTATCCAAATGTAATCGCAAGGAACGCGACCATGAATCCGATAAGGATACCGTTGTTCATCCAAAGGAACGACATATTGCCTGTTGAGATGGCGGCTTTGAATGCTTGGACGGAATACGTCATCGGCAATAATGTGTTGAAAATTTGGAGTGGTGCCGGTATTAATTCGAGCGGGAATGTCCCTGCACTTGTCGTTAATTGCAAAATCAGGACAAGGATTGCTACAAAACGTCCCGCGTCTGAAAGAATGGACACACACATTTGTACAAGCGCAATGAATGTGTAGCTCGTAATGATCGCAGTCAAGACGAACAACGGTGTATTTGCCGTTTCCATTCCAAGTGCAAACTTGACAACCCCTGCTGCGATTAGTGCTTGCAATAGACCCACGATGGCCAGCACAGAAACCTTACTTGCGAACCATCCGAATGCCCCTGTTGGCTTAATAGCCGGTTCGACTAGCGGGAAGACGATAGAAAGAAGAAGTGCACCGACAAACAGTCCAAGTGATAAGAAGTATGGAGCAAAACCAGTACCATAGTTTGGTACATGGTTAATGCCTTCCTTCTCTACATCGACAGGTGCTCCGACCATTCCATATGTTTTGTCTGTCGGATTCACTTCACTTGCCGTTTTATTTGCTTCTGCAAGTTTTTCTTGTAGTGTCAGCGTTCCTTCATCAAGTTCCACCATACCATCAGCCAGTGTCGCTGATCCTTTGGCAAGTTCTTGCGATTTAGATGCAAGTGTTTCTGTTCCTGTTTTCAGTGTACCTGTTCCTTCAGTTAATGAAGTGAGACCTGATGCAAGATCAGATGACCCTTTTTGCGCAGCCATGACGCCTTCTGAAAATTGTTTTAATCCAGCTACAAGTGTATCGTTGCCTGACGCAAGAGCGTTCGCCCCTTCAAGGAGTTGTGCAGAAGACCCGTTCAACTTCTCCAATCCAGCAAGTCCCTGACTATGAGCGCCGGAAAGTTGACTAGCAGCACCATTTAACTCCGTGGTACCCGCTGTCAGTGAAGCTGTGCCGGCAGACAATTCTAACATTCCGCCGGAAAGTTCAGCGCTTCCTTGTTTCAGTTGGCCGAGTGTTTCTTTGATTGCCGTTTGCTGTTCCTCTGAGAGGTCAGCAAGTACAGGACCAAGCTGTGTAGACAATCCTTCAATTCCGGTAGTTAGATTTGCGGCCGCCCCAGTAAGCTGACCTGCCGCGCCGTTCAATTGCCCAGATTTCTCTTTCAAAGTACTAACAGCTGAGTTAAATTCTTGTTCTTTCTGACCAATTTGACCGTAACTTGCGGTCAATTGACCGACGCCTTCTGTATAGCCCGCGATTCCATCCTTAAGTCCCCCAGCGCCTGCTGAAGCCTTTTGTGCGCCTACAAGAAGATCTTTTGAACCTTGCGATAAAGTACCGAGTCCTTTATTCAACTCATTGGCACCTTTAGCTGCATCGTTCGCTCCTTGCGCAAGTTTTTGTGAACCATCCGCAAGTGTAATCGTGCTGCTTGCCAACGTTTCAAGATACCCTTTCAATTCATCTGCGCCAGATGATAGTTTTGCGGCACCGTCATGTAATTCACCGGCCCCGTCCGCCGCTTCACCGAATCCATCGCCCATTTCCGTAATGGAATCAAAAAGCTTTTCCGCGTACGTTGAAGCAACTTGCTCATTCACTTCTGCACGAATTCGATCCATCGCTGTTTCTCCGATTTGAGCAGAAAGGAAGTTGAATCCTTCATTTGGCTTATAAACAATTGTTAATTTTTCCGGTTCATCATCCAAAAGTGTAGTTGCGTGTTCAGAGAAGTTTTCCGGTATTTCAATTACGACGTAATAATCTTCATTTTCAAGCCCTTTATCTGCATCTGATTTTGATACTTTCTTAAAATCAAACTGCTTACTGTCAATTAGTTTATCGGTCAGTTCCTTTCCGAGTGCCAACTGCTTGCCGTCCATTTCCGCTCCATTATCAAGGTCGACGATTGCAACAGGCAAATCACTCATATTGGCATATGGATTCCAAAACGCCCATAAAAACATACCTGCATAAAGGACAGGAATAAACAATATAGCAATCAGTGGAACGATTATTTTTTTTGAACGTAAGAGCAGTTTCCACTCTGCCCATGTCATTGTATTCTTCATTTATCTATTTCCTCCAATACTGGTTGACCAGTTCACTCAAGCGGTCAATTCAGAATAAAAAATGAAGCCTCAAACTAAGAGACTTTTAAAAATGGTCCCATTTAACAACGCAGCGATACGCTCTTCCGATAGCTCTTCATCGTGGGTTTTACCCCAGTCTGAGACAAGTGCAAGATACGCCTTAAATAATATATATGCGACAAGTTCTGTATCACAAGGCAATACTTCACCTTTGGCAATTCCCTTTTCAATCTTCTCTTTTACATAAAAAATGATTTCTTTTTCAATTGCCTGTAGCACTTCACCAACAGCGGGTGTGCGCAGTTCTTTTTCTTCATCTATTAACTTCGCATACAATTGATGTGTTCCGCGGAATTTGAGCATTTGCATCAGCCTGGCATGCGCATTTTGTTCGAATGGCGCACCTTCAACAGAAACAGCATCCGCTTCCGCCCGCATTTCGTTAATCATTTTTAACACAATCGCATTGAACAGTTCTTCTTTATTGGCGAAAAACGTATAGATTGTTCCTTTGCCGACATTCGCAATTTTCGCGACTTGATCCATCGTTGTTGCTTTATAGCCGAACAACGAAAATGATTTCGCGGCTCCCTCGAGAATTTCTTGCCTGCGGTCCATTTTTCCACCTCACTTTGAATGGATTATTTTATTGACCGTAAAACCGTTTCGGTCATCTAGTCATTATATTACTCCGGCTACTCGTATTATGCAAGGTTTTTCTTCCGGATAAAAAAGTCCGAGAAAGGATTACTCCCTCTCAGACTGTGTACTCAGTTCCTATTCCACTTCACTCATCCACATTTCATAGAAATATTCTAGCTCTTGTTTCATCACGGCAACTTCCGCCATCATTGATTCACATTTCATCCAATCCGATTCATCTTCCGCTTCTTTTTCCAATGCATCGATTGATTGTTCAAGCCTCTTTATTTCTTGTTCCGCATTTATAGTTATCCTTTTTTCCGTTTTTTCTATCTTCAGCTTTTTTACTGCGATTGGTTCAGGTACCTCAACTACCAAGCGACTTTGAAGCTCCTGCCATTTCTCACGCGCCCAATTATATGGTCCTTCAAATGTCGTTATAAGCCCGTCTTCCAACCATGCAGTGCGGGAGAATAATTTATTCAAGAAATAACGATCATGTGAAACGGCAACGATTGTGCCCGTAAAGTCTTCCAGTGCCTCTTCAAGCACTTCACGTGACTCAATATCTAAATGATTTGTCGGCTCGTCTAGCACAAGGAAATTAACATCCTGATACATCAGTTGCGCCAAACGGAGTCGCATCCGCTCTCCACCACTTAGGTCTCCAACTCGCATAAATACATCTGGACCGTAAACCATAAACTTCGCTAATATATGTCGGGCTTCCCCTTCGGCAACATTTACTTCATCACGAAAGACATCTATCAGACGCGCCTTCGGATCCTTGATTTCAAAGTGCTGTGACAAGAACCCAATCTTGACGTTACTTCCTACTTTACTCAATCCAGTGTCAATCGAAAGCTCGCCTAAAAGAATTCTTAGTACGGTTGATTTCCCGCATCCATTCCGCCCAACAATCGCTGTCCGATCCTTCCAATAGACATGGAAGTCGGCCCCCTTCAATAGCTCCTGTTGACCAAATGATTTTGTGATTCCTTCCATTACAACAACTTCCTTACCACTTCGCGGTGCAGCTTCAAACGACAAGGTCATTTTCTTAGGATCGATAAGTGGCTTCCTTACTTTTTCCATCCGTTCAAGCGCTCGTTCCATATTGCGCGCTTGTCGGTGTAATCCTGGATTCGGAGGATTGGCTTCATTTGCCCATTGGTGGAGCCGTTTAATGGCCTCTTTCATTTTTTTAATCTTCTTTTGTTGCTCTTCGTAATCCTGAAACTCCCTCATAAGACGCGCTTCTTTTTCAAGAATAAAGGCAGAATAATTCCCGTAATAAAGATGAATCTCCCCTTCTTCAAGATCCGCGACCTTCGTCACGACACAATCCAAAAAGTAACGGTCATGCGAAATGATGACAACTGTTCCCGAGTAATCCGTTAAATACGCTTCCAACCATTCGACTGCAAATAAGTCCAAGTGATTCGTCGGTTCATCCAATAACAGCAATTCAGGTTTCGTCAATAATAGCTTCCCTAGCATTATCTTCGTCTGTTCGCCACCGCTCAATTGCCCAAAGGAACGTCCGACAAATGGTTTCAATTGCAATCCATTAATGACTTTCTCAATTTCGGAGTCTACGGCATAGCCATCACGATTGGCGAATTCTTCCTGCAAATCTCCGTATACCCGAAGCAACTTATCCATGTCCGCGTTTCCGACATTGGCTAGCTCTGCCTCTAACTCCGACATTTTCGCCTGCATTTCTTTTAGTTCTACAAATGCACTGTTGAGCACATCGTAGCCGGTCGTTTCTTTTTCAAATAAAGGGATTTGCGCTAAATACCCTATTTTCGTTCCCTTTTTAAAATGAATTGCCCCACTGTCTGGTTGCTCCGCTCCGGAAATCAACTTAAACAACGTAGTTTTTCCGCTACCATTTCGCCCGACAACACCTAATCTATCGCCTGTTTTAATCTCTAATGAAAGGTTCTCAAAAATCATGTTGCCACCGAGCATTTTGCTTATTTGTTGAATTGTACATATCATTATTTTCCGCTTCCCTTCGTTCTGTATTCACAGCTGGAAGCATCTTACGAAAAGCGCTGGGCGCCCTGAGTCTAGACAACAAAAAAAGACCGCGTGTAAGCGGCCTTCCCTCTTGAAAAAATATCGTAAGGAATGCATGCTAAACAGCTGTGTGATTACTGAAATTGTCTAGAAAAGGACAGACTCATCCCGTTGACTGTAATTTCATGAGTAATCGCACATGAAGTGGCTAAATATCCCAATAGACTTTCACGTGCATACACCGTGTCTAACATCATTCCTCACCTCCGCTCACTAATAGTAAGAATAGTATAACATAAACTCAAGTGTCAGTCACCTAGACAATTCCCACATAATGACCCTAGTAAAAAAAGGCGTTGCCCTATTAGTCGTTAAAGCTTTGACTTGTGGACAACACCTTGTTTATTACCGGCATAAGGAGTTTTTTCCCCTACGCCAATTGCTGTTCGGCAAATTCACGATACAACGCATGTGATTGTATCAATTCTTTATGGGTTCCACTGCCTGTCACTTGCCCATTTTCAATGAAAATGATTTTATCCGCATCGACTATTGTTGATAACCTGTGGGCGATGACGAACGTAGTGCGCCCTTCCATCAATCGTGTCAGCGCATCTTGAACGACGCCTTCCGATTGACTATCTAGGCTCGCGGTTGCTTCGTCCATCATCAATATTTTCGGATCCCGTAAAAAAGCACGTGCGATGGCGATACGCTGCCTTTGCCCTCCAGAAAGTTTTACACCTCGTTCTCCGACTTCGGTGTCCAAGCCCTTCGAAAATGTTTTAACAAATTCGTCGGCATACGCCATTTCAGCAACTTCCCAAAGCCTTTGATCCGGAATACTTTCCCCATTTTCTAATCCGTAGCATAAGTTTTCACGTATTGTCCCTGCCATCATGGCACTCTCTTGTGAAACGTAACCGATTTGACTACGCCACGACGCCATCGACAACTCTTTTATTGGTGTGCCGCCGATTTGAATTTCACCCGCTGTCGGTTCGTAAAAACGCTCAAGTAATCCGAACATAGTCGTTTTCCCACCACCACTTGGTCCGGCGAATGCTATCATTTCACCAGGCTGGGCCTCAAAGCTCACGTTGCCAATCACCGGCTCATTGTCTTCATAAGCAAACGATACGTCCATAACTTGAATTGGTTTGTTCGCAATATCCATCACCAAGCCATCTTGTCCTTCTTCCAATGGCAATTCTAAAATATCGATAATACGCTCTGTTGCGCCTTTCGCTTTCTGCAATTGTGTGAAGAACATTGCAAATGATGTAATTGGAAAAATAATTTGGAATAGATACAGGAGGAATGCAACAAGTGAACCCGTCGACATTGTGCCGTTCGCAACACGCATACCGCCATATCCAATGATCATAACGATGACCACCATAACTACTAGATACATAAAGGGAGCAATAAGAGCAGTAATACGAGCTTCTTTCAAGCCAAAACCGAGTAATTTTCCGATTCCAGCTTTCCCACTCGCCTCTTCATTCTGTTCGGCATTAGAAGCTTTCATTAAACGAATCTCGCCTAGTGTTTGTTGAATATTGCCTGTGAATATAGCTGTTTCATCTTGTAGTCCCCGTGAAATCTTCGCCATTTTGGTGCCAAGTGGAATCATGATTCCCACTGTAATTGGAACAGCAATCAGCATGATAAGTGTCATTTTCCAATCCATAATGAGTAGAATCGTCACCGCACCTATAATCGAAATAATACCCGTAATGAATTGCGGGAAATGTTGTGTAATCAATTCTTTCACGATTCCCGTATCATTGATGACACGGCTCACCGTTTCACCGCTAGATTCCTTGTCAAAGTGACTGACAGGCAAACGAATCAGCTTTGTCCACATGCGTTCACGTAATCTCGCAACTACTTTTTGTCCTACATAACTCAGTAAATAAATGGATACCCCATCAATTACCGCTTGAACAATAAATGCTACCCCAATAGCAATCATTAGCGGAACACTTAGTGAGGCAACTGAAAAGCCATCCACTAAATTTTTCGTTAGCAAAGGGACAACCAAACCGGCAAGTGTTGTCAACACGCCAGCCGTCAAGCCGACAGTTAAAGCTAACTTCGGGATCCCTGTTGATAATATTAGAGAGAAAAACGGCTTTAAGCCGACTTTTTTCTTATCCATAGTTTTTAACTCCATTCTGTTGAATCTTTATTTGATAAGTTTATCATAGTAGATGTATGTAAACCCAATATCAACAAACTTCGTTTTATCGCCCGAAATATATAAATTTTACGGCTTATTTTTACAACAAAAAGACCGCTGAGAAGACCATTCAAGTTCTCGAGTTAGATAGAACTTCAGAAATTAGACAGCGGCCTAAAGGTATATTGATTACTTGATCAATTGGTATTTGTGGACAATAAAGGCGCCTCAATCTTACTTATAGGACAGTACATTCAGGTTATCAAGCCACTTATAACTTAATAACAACTTCTGTACCATCCTTTGCTTTGACATTAACTAACCCAAGTCCTTTATGTTTTTTCAATTCGCTCACAATACATTTGAGTTCTTGTTTGTTTAATGGCGGCATCGTGAATGTTTGTTCTTTTTCCTTCATGGATTCCTTCACCCACTTATTAACAAGTCGATTGATGAGTTCTGAAGAAATTACAGCAATACCTATGTTGAGAAGCACATAAGGAACTGGAATGGAGAACCGTACTGCTCCCGCTCTCACCTTGACGTTTAGCATACTGTCACCCTATGCAATCGCGACTGAAATTGTATCGCCATTCGCAGATTTAATATCTACAATTTGACCATCCAATTCATTCTCAATCGCCTCTAGAAGTAAGCTGATGTCGATATCTTTTACATACTTTTCCGATTGTGGGATGCTTGCAGCGATGTTATGTCCGGCTAACAATACAACTTTTACAAGTTTAATTGGCACATTGACCGAAACATTGTCATTTTCCGCAGATACAATACGGACTTTCAGCATTTTATCAGCATATACGGGTGACTTGGAAGAAAGATTACTCCCCGATTCCCGATCTTTCAATACTCGGATAAGTTCTGACGCTTTTGCTGCATCAACTTTACCTTCTTGCACCATTGTGATTATCTTTTCAATTTCTGCACTCAAAGCTGAATCCCCCTATTCATCTTTTAATAGCCTAATGGCTTCTTCCGCAGATATTTCTCCGCTTTCCAACATTGCAACTACCTTTTTCTCATCTACTTCATTTTTCTTCTTCGTTTCAAATCCAAGGGAGCTAACAACTTCATTTAATTTGCCACGAACCGTAGGATAGGAAATTCCCAGTTCTTTTTCAACTTCTTTAATGTTTCCCCTACACGTTAGAAAAACTTCAACGAAGCGAAGTTGATCATTCGATAGTGATGCCAATTTGGATAATTCGAATTCATTTTCGATGGTTGTGTGACAGTGGGAGCAATGCAACTTAGTGATTTTTAGTGTTTCGCTACAAACAGGACAGTGACTAATAACTTGATAGGCCATATTGAACTACCCCCACTTTCACTTCGTTTAGAAGTAGGAGATTCCTAAGATCACCGACGTAACCGTCAGTTATAAGTTAGGCTAGCCCCGCAGTTCCTGCGGTTAGAAGTCTTAGCGCTTCTTTTTTCAAATTTATACTTGCGTTCCTATCTCGGTTGTGGTGCGTATTGCATGTTGGACATTCCCATTCACGCAATGCGAGATGCTTAACGTCTTTGTTTCGGTAACCACAACTTGAACAGAGCTGGCTGGAGGGAAAGTTTTTTGCGACAACGACAACCTGTTTTCCGTACCATTTCGCCTTGTATTCAAGCAGTGTCCGAAATTGTGACCAACTGACTTCACTGATTGCCTTTGCTAAAGTATGGTTTTTGAGCATATTAGCGACTTGCAGATCCTCGATACCGATGACGTCGTGGTTTTTGACGATTTCAGTAGAGAGTTTATGCAAGAAATCAGCTCTTTTATTGGTAATTATTTCCTGAATACGAGCTACTTTGATTCGTTGTTTTTGGTAGTTTTTTGCTTCGTATAGCGGTTTATGTTGTTTCAGTGCTTGTTCTTTACGTCTTGAAAGAATCCGTTGTTCTTTTGCCAGCTTCTTTTCAAGTGAACGAAAGAATTTCGGATTTTCGTATACTGCTCCATCTGAAAGAATGGCGAAGTCTTTTAATCCGACATCTATCCCGACAACAGACCCAGTTTTTAGTTTTTCCTCCACCTCGGTTTCGACCAGGATGGATGCGAAGTACTTTCCACTTGAGTTGCGTCTGATGGTTGCATTCATAATTCTCCCTACTACTTCACGACTCTTTGAGATTTTAACGAGGCCAAGTTTTGGGAGCTTAAGATGATTACCGGCGATCGCAATATTTCCGTTGGTATGTTTCGTCGTATAGGATTGGACATTGTTTTTCTTACTTTTAAATCGGGGTGCTTGATTTTGTTTCTTAAAGAATCGTGAATAAGAATCAGCAAGATTTTTTAATGAGGATTGAAGGGCAATGCTGTCGACTTCTTTTAGCCAATCGAGCTCGCTTTTAAGCTGGGGTAATTGGGAAGAACAGATGTTGTAAGTAAGACCTTTACCAGTTTCTTTGTAGGTTTCATTCCATTTGGCTAAAAAGTGATTGAACACAAAACGTGAACAGCCAATTGTTTTGGCAATGAGGATTTTTTGTGCTTTCGTGGGATAGATTCGGAACTTGTACGCTTTGTTGACGAGCATTGACGTACACCTCGCTTCAGCATAGTTTCTACCCTGATTATAGAACATACATTCCCGGGAGGCAATTATTTTAGGCTTATGCCTAACCGAAATTCATCTCCCACTTATCGTTGGGCTATGCCCGTGACACGATTGAAGTCGGAGTCTTCTTTTGAAAAAGGATAAACTTTAGTTCCCTCCTCTCATTTGTATTCATCATATCGTATCGAATCAATAATATTAATACAGAAACTTAGTAGTATTAAACAACGAATTAACATTATCAATAAATTAATTAGATAATATTAATAATCGAAATAACCATATCAATAATGAGTTTTATTCCCCTTTTAAGAAAATAAGTTTTATCACTCAAAAAATGAGCGTATTTCTTTTAAGAACTCTCTTTTTTACTTCCTAACTCCATTTTCATAACCCTTATTTACTTCATCGAGTAATTACTAAATCCCGCAATCGGTCGACGGCTTTCTGCAGTACATCCACTTTCTGAATAAGCGCTAACCGAACGAATCCGGCGCCTTCAGAACCGAAGATACTGCCCGGAACCATGACAACACCACATTGTTCAATTACTTTAAACACAAATTCCTTATCATCCATGTCAAACGGGTATTTTGCCCAAACGAACATGCCGCCGTTTGAAGGAGTAGCAGACCAACCAATTTCCTCCATGCCTTTCATTAACACCCTATGGCGCGCAGAAAACTCTGTCCGCAGACGATCCGTAATCTCTTCCGCATTATCAAGTGCAACTACAGCTGCTTCCTGTATCGGACCAAATGTGCCATAATCCAAATTCGATTTCAGTTGTCTCAAAATGTGAACCATCTCGGCATTACCGGCAATATACGCAATACGGGCACCGGCAAGGCTAAAGCTTTTAGATAATGAATTAATCTCCATTCCGACTTCCATTGCACCCGGTGTCGATAAGAAACTGATCGGAGAATCACCTGTGAAATAGTATTCGGAATAGGCAGCGTCATGCAGCACGATAACATTATATTTCTTGGCGAAGGCTACTACTTTCTCAAAAAATGCTGTGCTCGGCATCGCTGGTACTGGATTACCCGGTAAATTCAAAATAAGTAATTTAGCGTTTTGTGAAACCTCTTCAGGAATCACATCCAAGTCTGGTAAAAATCCATTTTCCGCTAGCAACGGCATTTCATAAGGAACTGCACCCGCAAGCTTGATGCCAGCTTCATAAGCTACGTAAGCAGGATTAGTTGTCAAAACAAAGTCCCCTTCATTACAAAAAGCAAGTGGCAGATGGACAAGTCCTTCTTGAGAACCCATTGTTTGAATGATTTCCGTTTCAGGATTTATCACGACACCGGAACGTCGTTCATAATAATTGGCTACGGCTTCGTTAAATCGATTTGTTCCGCCAAGTGTATAGCCGTATGTATTCGCTAGAGCGCTTTTTTCTGATAACTCACGCCTCACTTTTTCGTCAGGAGGAAGATCCGGACTACCAAGACTTAAATCAATTACTTCAGCGCCCGTCGCTTTTTTCGCTTCGGCCGCTGCTTTTAAGTCTCCGAAAATAGCTGGTGAAAAAATAGACATTTTTGCAGATGGCTTTATTCTAAATGAAGACTCGACTTTCATACGACAGCACTCCTTATTTATGAAAAAGTAATTTTAAGGATTAGTTTACCATAAAATTCAACACTATTGAGAAAGATGTTAAGGAAGGCGAAAAAACCTAATGCGAATTTCACATCAGGTTTTTCGAGTTCACTCAAAAGGCCACTCAGGTAGCCGATTACTCAATTTCTTATCTTCCCGGTACCCAAGCACATATTCTGCCTGCATTACCGTATGGATTTCACGCGTTCCTTCATAGATAACAGGCGCCTTTGAGTTTCGCAGGAATCGAGCGACTGGGTATTCATCCGAATAACCATAAGCGCCGTGAATCTGGAATGCATCATCCGCTGCTTTATTGGCAAAATCGCATGCCTGCCATTTCGCAAGCGACGTCTCGCGCGTATTACGCAATCCTTTATTTTTCATTTCACCAGCTCGATAGACAAGAAGGCGACTCATCTGATAGCCCGCTTCCATGTTAGCAATCATTTGCTGAACGAGTTGGTGTCTACCGATTTCCTTACCGAACGTTTCCCGTGCATGACAATACTTTACACTTTCTTCGAGGCAACCCATGATTAAGCCAACCGCCCCCGCTGCGACAGTGAAACGCCCATTATCAAGTGACGCCATGGCAATTTTAAATCCGTCGCCTTCTTCACCTAATAAGTTCGCAGCCGGAATACGCATATCCTCGAAAAACAGTTCGCCAGTATTGCCTGCACGAATGCCATACTTCCCCTTAATTGCTTTCGATGAAAAACCTGGTGTCGTCCGTTCGACGATAAATGCGCTTATACCATGGTGTTTCTTCGCTTTATCCGTATACGCGAAAACAAGGAAATGATCCGCGACATCGCAAAGGGAGATCCACGTTTTTTGACCGTTTAATACGTAGTCATCTCCGTCACGTACGGCTGTTGTCGACATTGCCGCAACATCTGAACCTGCACCCGGTTCCGTTAGACCGAATGCACCTATTTTTTCGCCCTGTGCTTGCGGCACAAGGTACTTTTGCTTCTGTTCTTCATTGCCCCACTGCATAAGACTCATTGAGTTCAATCCAATATGAACCGAAACCGCCGTGCGAAACGCCGTATCTCCACGCTCCAATTCTTCACACAATATCGCAAGCGAATTGTAATCCATGCCGCTGCCACCATATTGTTCGGGGATACACACGCCCATGAAGCCAAGATCCGCAAGCTTCTTCCAAATTGCCTGATCGAATCCGCCTTGTGCATCCCATTTCTGGATATGAGGCATAATTTCTGCATCGACGAACTGGCGCGCCGTTTTCCTTAACATTTTTTGTTCTTCCGTAAATCCGAAGTCCACTTCTCCATCCCCTTTCACAAACCACTATGCCGTTAATCAGATTAGAAACTATACGTTTTCAACATGGAACAGTGTCTAGCTCTAGGCACCAGCCGCTCGGAGGCTCACAGGATGTGAGTTACGCAGCCGTTGCCGCAGGACGCGGCGCACTTAGGCAGGGTTCCTTGATAGTCAGCCCAACTATGCGGAAGTTCACCGCGCCGTTGGTCCGCCTTATGCCTGTGCGGGCCTACAGGAAGTAGGTCATGCAGCTGTTGCCACAGGAAGTGGCGCACTTAAGCTGCGTTCCTTTTAGGTGCCTTCCACTTTTCTAATTGTCTAGCTACAGGCGCCAACTCCTTGGGTCATTAGCAATCCAACTACGTGGCAAAGTACGCCATGCCTGCAAGGATGCAGGTATGCAGTCGTTGCGACAGGAAGTCGCGATCTTAGACTGCCTTCTTCTATTGACTTATGCCTGTCGGAGCTGTGCGGCGCCTTCCGCTTTTCTTATTAAACATGCGCTTCATTCGACTCGATACTTTCTTCAATAACAACACCGCGCTTTTTCATCTCTTCAATATACAATTCACCAGGCACGATATTTTCAGGTGGATGAACGCCACGTTTCGCAATGGTGCCATTGCCAATCATTTGCGCCACAATGGAAATCGTATTTGCCGTCGCACGCGCCATTGCAGTCTCATTTACCGCCGTATCCTTTTCCGTAATAAGATCGTACTCGTATGTTACCGGCATATCGCTTTTTTCACCGCTTACAATGACGCGCAGCAACACCGCGTCCGATTTCTCACCAAGGCGAAGTTGCGGTGACAGATGCTCCCTCATGACATCGCGGACTTTCACTTTATGACCGTCAACAGTCACTTCATTGTCCCGTGACAGCAAGCCTAAATCAACAAATAGCTGAAATTTCTCCGCATGCCCTTTGTATCGAATCGTCTTGTATTCGAGTGTCTCCACGTTCGGGAACGATTTCGTCAGTGTCGACGTGCCGCCTGATGTATGAAACGCTTCAAGTTCGCCGTATTTATCAAAATGGATTGTTTCGATTTCGGACAATGATGGAACTTCCAACAGTTGTCCATTACGAATAACGTGAGAAGGATCAGTGTAATGATCAAACACGCCCTCCAATGAAAAGACGACATTATAATTAAGTGGCGGCTCCGGTTTCACCGGAATTCCCCCGACATACAGTTTAATAGAGTTAACCTTATCGAGTTTCCCCGCCCCATAACCAGCAAGAATATTAATCATTCCAGGAGCTACCCCTAGATCTGGAATGATTGTCACACCTTTCGCAATCGCCTCGTCCGCCAGACCGAGCACCGCATCCGTTGCACCGCCGATATGACCGCCAAGATCAATTGAATGAACACCAAGATCTACTGCGATTCGAGCAACCTTTTCATTAAACGTATAGAATAGCGCATTGATAACCACGTCGCCTAGTGCCATCACTTCGCTTAATTGCTGATCATTTTTCGCATCCAGTGGTAAAACGTTTAACTTGTCAGACATGAGCTCCTCCGCAAAGTCTTCCGCCTGCTTGACGTTCAGATCAGTCAAATAAACTCTTTCTACGTCATCACTTTTCACTAGATCGCGTGCCGCCTCTTTCCCCATTAAACCTGCTCCAAGTATGACAACCTTCATTTCACCATCCCCTAACGTTAGGTATTAGTCTGTGTCAATCTGCGCACGTTGCAATTTCCCGCTAAAGTCTATATAAATACTCTTCCATTCAGTGAATACATCGAGTGCGGCAACACCAGAATCGCGGTGCCCGTTGCCCGTCCCTTTTGTTCCGCCAAATGGCAGATGGATTTCGGCACCTGTCGTTCCAGCATTCACGTAGACAATACCTGTATCAAGATCACGTTGTGCCCGGAACACTTTATTGACATCGCGCGAGAAAATTGAACTTGAAAGTCCAAACTTCACACTGTTATTGACCTCAATCGCTTCATCTAGACTTGAAACTTCAATAAGCGAAACGACAGGCCCGAAAATTTCTTCTTGCGCAAGGCGGCTATCCCATTTCACATCTGTGAATAAAGTTGGTTCGTAATAATGGCCATCCGCAAGTTTTCCATCCGTCAATATATTTCCACCCGCAAGAAGTTTCGCGCCTTCATCCTTGCCAATTCCGACATAGCCGTGAATTTTATCGAGCGCTTTTTTATTGATGACTGGACCGATTTTTACTGATTCATCCAGTCCATCGCCAATCGATAATACTTTCATCGCTTCCACAAGTTTTTGCTCGAGTTCTACCTTTACATCTGTATGCACGATGACGCGGCTACATGCTGTACAACGCTGACCCGCTGTACCGAATGCACTCCAAAGAATCCCTTCCACTGCCAGTTCAATATCCGCGTCTTCCATAACGATGACCGCATTTTTACCACCCATTTCAAGCGACACTTTTTTCAAATGGCGCCCACCTGTTTCCGCAACATGACGACCCGTTTCAGTCGACCCTGTGAATGAAATGACGCGAACATCGGGGTGTTCAATCATCGCTGTTCCAACTTCTACTCCCGACCCGAAAACGATATTCGCAACACCTGCAGGGAGCCCTGCTTCTTCAAATATAAGTGCCATTTCGTACGCCATCATAGGTGTTTCCGTTGCTGGTTTCCAGATGAATGTATTGCCCGCGACAATTGCCGGGAACGATTTCCACGTCGCAATCGCCACTGGGAAATTCCATGGCGTGATGAGCCCGACAACTCCGATTGGCGCACGGACACTCATTGCGAACTTGTCTTGAAGCTCTGAAGGTACTGTCTCCCCGAACATGCGGCGTCCTTCTCCCGCCATGTAGAGTGCCATATCAATGCCCTCCTGCACTTCACCGCGTGCCTCTTCGATGACTTTCCCCATTTCTTTCGTCAATACTTGCGATAAATGCTCTTTCTTCTCTTTCATAAGCCGTCCAATTTCATATAAAAAGTCAGCACGTTTCGGTGCGGGGACGAGTGCCCATTTTTTCTGAGCCTCTTTCGCCGACTTTACCGCAAGACTCACATCTTCTTTAGTCGATAATCTTACTTGTGCCAGCTCCATACCATTTGCCGGATTCAAGACTGCCGTATAATCTGCCCCACCAGCTTCCTGCCATGAACCCCCGATATAATTGTTCAGTCGCATTGCAACATGCCCCTTTCTCTAACGCACCATTTTGAAAACGCTTACATAAACTATTTATTCGACATTCCCTTACATATCCCTTTAATTTTACCGAAAATGAAAAACCCCGGACGATTTAATGCCCGTCCAGGGTTAATCCACTTCTATCCTATTCATTTCAATTGCTAATCATTCCATGTACAGAGTTATTCCTCTACTTGCTGACGACTCCGTTCGTACATTTCAATGACAAATTCACGGATATTATCTGCATGTTTCATCATCGAACTTGTCGATACAACGAACAACTTCGCAATTTCAGCATTCGTCAATTCTTCATCTTCCATAATTCCCAAATCAATTGCTACAAAAAATACTGCAGCGGCGATAACACCAGGTTTTCGGAAATTGGGGCGCTCTTTCAAGAAATACGTTACGACAATATTTCTTAGTAATTCACGCGCTTCTTTAGGCGTATTTCTTAACTCAAGTACTTCATCAAGGCTCTCGATTACTTCTTGCTGAACCGGAGTAAAATCATGCTCTATGAGTTCATCCACTGTTCGTGAATCCCTGGCAAGCAAAATTTCGTAGACGTCTGTCATATGCTCATTATAGAACGCAAGACTCTTATCGAATCCGCTTGACTCCGCAAGTTCAACTATCTGTTTTTCGAGTGAACCATTCCAATCATTAATGAACATGAGGGAAGAGATTACGTAGATATCATTATTCTGGTCCCGATTATCCGGCAAAACAATACCGAAAACGAATGAATGCTCTTCCAGTAGCATCCCTTCTTTCTTTTCCAGTTTGAACATGCCCTCGCCAAGTATTTCTTGGACAACAACATATCCTTCCTTCTCCTCTTTGACCTTAGCAAACAAAACAATAGGCTCTTTCCATAATTCCAGAACGGATCGAACTGTACCTCTTAACGGGCTATTCAAAACTCTGAGGAGATGACGCTTCCACAAATCACGCCGCGCAACGAATAAGAAATATTCACTAACAGCCTCTTCTACGTCATCCGGTCCCATCAGTTTTTCAAGTTTACTCTTCCAGTGTCTTCTATGGCTTTCGTACTCTGATATATCCGCTGGGGCTGTAGCTTGTTCATATGCACCAAAGACGATACGCTCAAGTTCCTCATCAATAAGTGTCTCTAAAGGTGATTCATTTTTCTCAGCACAACACTTTTTATATTTCTTACCGCTCCCACATGGACACGGATCGTTTCTTCCTACCATTTTCCCACGTCCTTACAATTATACGTTATTAATATTTACCTCTCACTCAATAGTAACAGAAACCAAAAAACTCCGCAGTGGTATATATATATACCCATGCAGAGCACTCTTTAATCTTTTGCTTATTTTTTACTTTCCTCTGACTTAGTAAATGATTTGTCGTTAGTTGGTAGCGCTACACGTTTCATGAAAAACGATAGAGCCAAGGCAACAATCGCGACAATTGTCGAGATGAAAAACGAGAAACTAATTCCGTCAAGCATCGCTTGTGCTTCCAATTGCTCCTTTAGTTTTGCAAGCCCCTCAGCTGTTGACGGAGCATTCCCTGATGCCTGGACTTCTGCAAATAACTCCGCACCGGTTGACTCCATTCGCTTCGTCATAATCGTTAACAGTATCGCAGACCCAATTGCACCGGACACTTGCTGCAACGTGTTATTCATCGCCGTTCCGTGCGGATTAGAGATCATCGGTAATTGATTCAACCCGTTCGTCATAACAGGCATCATTACCATTGAAATCCCTAACATACGAATCGTATAAATCATCATAATATAATAATAGCCAGAGTCCATGCCAAGTCTACTTAAATAGAATGTCGAAATGACTGTGATTGTAAGGCCGATTATCGCCAAAATCCTTGCACCGTACTTATCGAATAAGCGACCTGTAATCGGTGACATAAGCCCCATTACAATCGCACCCGGAAGCATAAGTAATCCTGAATGGAACGGTGAAATTCCCCGTATTGTCTGGACATAGAGGGGCGTAAGAATCATGCCGGAAAACATTGCAATCGATAGTACGATTGAGATGGCAGACGATAAGGCGAACATTGGATGTTTGTAAATCTTGAAATCCAACATTGGGTCTTCCATACGAAGTTGACGCACGATAAACGCTACAAGTGCGATCGTACCGACAATGATCGTTCCATAGACAAGTAGCGAATCCCATCCCTTATCTCCCGCCGAACTGAATCCGTAAAGGAGCCCGCCGAAACCAACACTAGACAAAACTAGCGAAAATACATCTAATTTCATGTCACGGTTCGGTGTAATGTTACGCAAATTAAAGAACGCATAAATGAGTGTCAAAATGGAAAATGGTAAAACGATACCGAAAAGTGTACGCCATGTGTAATGTTCAATTACCCACCCCGACAAAGTTGGACCTATCGCGGGCGCTGTAATCATTACAAGACCAAAAATCCCCATCGCAGTTCCCCTGCGCTCAATTGGAAATGCCGTCAGCATAACGTTCATAAGGAGCGGCATCATCATGGCGGATCCACACGCTTGAATCATCCGAGCAGCAACAAGTACACCAAATGATGGTGCAAGCATTGCAAGAATCGTCCCTAAAGTAAACAGCACCATAGCTGTTAAGAACAATCTCCTATTTGTGAACTTTTGTATAAAGAATGCACTTGCCGGGATTAAAATACCGTTAATAAGCATATATCCAGTCGTTAGCCATTGGACAACTGATGGTTTTACATCGAACTCAACCATAATTGTCGGCAATGCAACATTCAACAATGTATTATTTAATAAAGCGACAAATGCGCCTATGAACAGGATGGCTATCATGCCATAGGGCGGTTTTTCTTGCATTTTTTTAATATCCATATTACTTCCCCCTATTAATACGTAACGTATAGAATTTGTACCACAAGTACATCATGTTCAATATATTATACCGATAGTCCAAAACATGCAACCTCCGTAAACGCTTTCATATAAAAAAATTCATATCATTGATATAACAAGACTTTAGAGATACCATATAAATGTACCACTAGTACAAATCGATTTTATCTCTTCTTGAAAATCTCAACAAAATACAGAATAAAGGTGATTATATGAACGATCGTAAACGCCAGGTTTTATTGACAGCACAACGACTTTTTATAGATAAAGGGTTTTCCACTACGTCTGTTCAAGACATATTAGAAGAGTCCTGTATTTCGAAAGGAACATTCTATAATTACTTCTCTTCCAAGAATGAATGTCTTAAAGCGATACTCAAACATGCACACGATGAGACGACTGTAAGAAGGCATGAATTGCTTATTGGACAAGACTTGTCCGATAAGAACATTTTGGTTGAACAAATTTTGATTCGTATGCACTTGAATCGTGAACAAAACTTGCTGCCCATTTTTGAGGCAGTCTTTCATTCAGGGGATAGCGACTTGCGAGGTTTCATCAAGAACATGCTTTTAGCTGAATTTTCTTGGTTAACAAGAAGACTGGTGGATGTCTATGGCAAAGATGCAGAGCCCTACGCTGCTGATTGCGCCGTTATGCTATTCGGAATGATGCAGCAAATACTTCATGCTTGGTCAGCCGTATCCAAAGAGGAAATGGACTCCTTGAAGCTCGTCACTTTCTTACTACGTAGAATCGATTCCATCATGCCGGGTATGATTAGTACAAAAGATGCTTTTTTCACTGAAGATGTATTTTTCAAGTTAAATAGTGATGTAGGAGAACAAGCAGAGACAAAGGAACAATTGCTCGAACGCCTTACAGGGTTTTCGGAACTGCTCGGAGACGATGCTCTTCCCGCTGGCAAACAATATGTTCAATTTCTATTGGAAGAACTTCGCTCTGAGTGTCCACGAATATTCGTACTCGAGTCCATCGTCCGCTCGTTCCGGGAGGCTTTCAAAGGATTCTCTCACGAACCCGAAGCTCACGAGCTCGCTTACAAAGTTTGGCGTTATGTGGACACACTCGAATAGTTAGATTTCCTCTTCACTTTTTTGAAACTTTCTCCACTCTATTTCGTATGATTGAGTAGCAGAATTTTTTTTCTTAGGGAGGAACGAGATAAGATGAACAATCATGAAATTGATTACAAAATACATGGCGATGATATGCAGTTTGTAGAAGTCGAGCTTGATCCTAAAGAGACGGTAGTGGCAGAAGCAGGGGCTCTGATGATGATGGAGGACGGTATCGAAATGGAAACAATCTTCGGTGACGGATCCGGCACTTCAGGTGGGGGAATTATGGGGAAACTGATGGGCGCTGGAAAACGAATGTTGACTGGAGAAAGTTTATTCATGACAACATTCACAAATACGGGGGCAGGCAAAAAGCATGTCTCTTTCGCATCTCCTTACCCCGGGAAAATCATTCCGATGGATTTAAGTGAGCATAACGGCAAAATCATCTGCCAAAAAGATGCCTTTCTTGCTGCGGCAAAAGGCGTGTCTGTTGGAATTGAATTTCAACGGAAATTGGGTACCGGCTTTTTCGGTGGTGAAGGGTTCATCATGCAAAAACTCGAAGGCGATGGTATGACGTTCATCCACGCTGGAGGTACGATTATCGAAAAAAGGTTGCGACCAGGCGAAATATTACGTGTTGACACGGGATGTCTCGTGGCGATGACGCATAACGTGAATTACAACATCGAAATGGTGAAAGGTGTAAAAACGGCATTATTTGGCGGTGAAGGACTCTTTTTTGCGACACTAAAGGGACCTGGAACTGTTTGGATTCAATCACTTCCATTCTCTAGACTCGCTAGCCGTGTCTTTGCAGCTGCACCGCAAACACCTGGTGGAGGTTCACGTGATGAAGGTAGTATTGCAGGCGGTTTGTTCAATTTGCTAGGTGGGAAATAACTTGATCACACACTGGGTGCAACTTGTATAGTTGCATTTGGATTGCTTCGGATTGAATGACTTCTATACCATTATCGAGATGTCTGGATGTGTAGGAATGCGACTTTGTCGCATCTCTACACATTTTTTTCGGTAATCGTATGATGGTCCTTCATCCGTCGCGCTCCAAATTCATGAATACATGTAGTGCTTGAGCCTTTTGGGACGAAAGAATAGAGGGCAACAACCTGGAGAAAAGCCGCCAAAGATGTAATTTTGGCGGCTGAATCTTTCTATTAAGTTTGCTCTTTTTTACTAGTAGAGAAATGTCACTTTCTATAAGGCATCGAATGATTAGATGTATACCCTTTACTAAAAGTAAGCAAGGAACACATTGTACAATGTGCAAGAGTGCCCGAAATTGCATCTTCGGGCACTTACCCTCTCTATAGAAAGTCATCAATTCTTTTCTTCCAAACCAACCGTATTTTTCACTTGAACATTCTAGGAACGCGACAGGCAACGATTAACAATAGTATTACTGAAAAGAGTGTGGCTAGAGTGATGGAGTCACTCTTGCCACACTAGGGCCCACAGTAAATTTATCATGAATAGTTAGCCGCAAGCGGGCCGAAAATGGTCTAGTGAAAACGAAGGTCATCAAACCCTTCTCACCAGTCTTTTATGCAAATAAATGGTTAATCAACAGACGCGTCCTTGTATAAAAAGAAGTTTTCAACTTCCGTTATAAATGCTTTTATCGACGGTGATAAATACCGATCTTTCATGTACGTCAAATACACGGTTCTCTCCAGCGCAGAAGAATCGATGACTTTACTGACGATTGAAAAGTCATGTGGTCCTTGTAAGTAATTTTCGGGAATAAGTGCAATGCCTAAATTTTCACTGACTAAACTTAATGCCGTTTCGAAACGCTCAATTTCGTATTTAATTGTAGGCGCCGTATTGTCCAATGCAAAAGCACGTAATATGTCTTCCCTTGTCTGAAACCCCTCGGTACTAATGATGAATTGCTCACGCTCCAACTCTTTTAACGTTATTGATTCCCTTCCCGCCATTAGGTGACTTTCATGAAGGACCAATACAAGTTTTTCCTTGTACAATGGGACCGCTTCAATATCCTCTTCTTTAATTTGCTGGTTCGTAATGATGGCATGTGTTTCATATTTCCTCAACGAATTCTTTACATCGTCACCACCTAATACTTCCATTAATCGAATGTGCATCCCGGAAAAATGCTCATTGTATCGAGAGATCACTTTTGGAATCCAATACTTCACCGATTCAATCATGCCGATTTGGAGTTCCCCTTTTCCAATGAGCCTTACCTCTTCCATTTCCTTCTTTACAATCGACATTTCTGATAAAAGATGAATCGCTCTTTCGTATAAAACCTCTCCCGCTTCCGTTAGTCTACTATTCCTTGTGTTACGTTCAATAATTTGAAACCCCAAATCCCGTTCTAAGTTTTTTATGGCGTTGCTTAATGACGGTTGAGAGATATGTAACTTCTCTGCCGCTTTGGAAAAACTCATATGATCGACGACTGAAACGAAATAGTTTAACTGTTTTAAGTCCATACTGATTGTCACTCCCCCCGAGTTATAGTTTTTGGATATAAATATATAGTAATTACATATTAGAAGTTATAAATCAAATACTTTATAATAAACGAATAACGCTGTATCAGAAAGTTCGGAAAGGGTGAAACAATTGCTTACTAAAGTAGATACTCATATATGGTCAGGACGTACAGATCACATTGAAAATAGAACGAGTTTTCGCTATCACCAAGTCGTTGAAGTTATCGGTGTGGAAGATTTTTCATCATCACCCGATACATGTGCAATTATCGGTTTTGAAAGCGAGGAAGGGGTCCGCCGCAACAAAGGACAACTTGGCGCAGCACAAGCGCCAGATGCATTGCGTAGTGAACTAGCCAAACTGCCGTGGAAATCCCCGGAAAGTAAACGTCTTGTCGATGTTGGAAATATTCAATACATGGGTACTGACCTAGAAAAAGCCCAACAACAACTGGGCGACACAATTGCAAAAGCACTAGAGCAAAAAATGACACCAATCATTCTTGGTGGCGGTCATGAAACCGCTTACGGTCATTATCTTGGAATCCGAAAATCAATCGGAGAAGACGCTTCTCTTGGGATTATTAACATAGATGCCCACTTCGACTTACGCTCATACGACGAACAACCGTCATCCGGCACGATGTTCAAACAAATACTTGAGCATGATAAAAAGAGCAGCTACTTCGTCGTCGGAATTCAGCGATACGGTAACACGCAAGAACTGTTTGATACAGCCGATAGGCTCGGCGTCAAATATGAATACGAAGAGAATATGCATATCGGAAATATAAACAAATTAACGGTAGCTCTTGAACAATTTATTAACCAACATGACTTTATTTTTCTTACCTTATGCACGGATGTACTGAATGCCGCCTTCGCGCCAGGTGTCAGTGCCCCTTCACCATTTGGATTAGATCCTTCCGTTGTCCGTTCAATTATTCGAACAGTCACCTCTCACAAAAAAACACTGTCGTTTGACATTTCGGAAGTAAATCCTCTTTTGGATGAAAATAATCGAACAGTAAAAATTGGAGCATACTTAATAAATGAAGCTATTACAACTTTTTTAGGAGGGAAAATTCATGACGCTAGTTCTTAATCAAGTCTCCACAATTTTCCTTGCCATCGCATTACTAACCTTCGGAATGGTTTTAATTAAAAAGGTTGGTTTTTTACGAAAGTTCTGTATACCTGCTCCCGTTGTTGGTGGATTATTATTCGCCACTTTAGCGACCATTCTCAAATCTCTCGGATGGCTAGAAATCACACTTGATACATCCCTACAAAGTTTATTCATGCTTACATTCTTTACGACAATCGGTTTAGGAGCAAGCTTTAAACTTATTAAACTTGGCGGGAAGGTTCTTGTCATCTACTGGCTGGCATGTGGATTTTTAGCGCTTGCACAAAACACAATTGGAGTCTCGATGGCTTATTTATTCGACTTACACCCACTTATCGGGATGATGGCTGGGGCAGTTTCAATGGAGGGCGGACACGGAGCCGCCACTGCATTCGGCCAAACACTTGAAGACATGGGTATAAACTCAGCCCTTTCAATCGGAGTTGCAGCGGCTACATTTGGACTTGTTGCAGGCGGTCTTATTGGTGGTCCCACCGTTAAATATCTCATTACCAAACACAATCTCAAGCCTACTGAAACGGAGATTGGGATTGGTAGCCCTATTGCAGAGATAGAAAAGCCGATTCAAACAGATTCATTTTTTACGCAAATTTTCCTTATCACACTTTGTATGGCGCTTGGTACGTATTTGGGCGAATTGTTTTCAACTGCAACAGGATTCGTTCTACCAGGCTATGTAGGCGCCATGTTTGTTGCCGTTCTTGCTCGGAATATCGTCGACAAAATCAATCCAACAGCAATCGATATGAAGAGCATTGGCTTGATCAGCGACGTTACACTAGGAATCTTCCTCTCAATGGCATTAATGAGCATCAAACTGTGGGAAGTTGCCAATTTGGCTCTTCCACTACTTGTTATTGTCTTTGTCCAAGTTGTCTTCATCGTCCTTTTCGGGATTTTCGTCTTGTTCCGTCTACTCGGTAAAGACTATGACGCAGCTATAATGGTAGCCGGTTTTACAGGGCATGGTCTCGGAGCTACACCTAATGCAATGGCAAATATGGCAGCTGTCACAGCAAGGTACGGTCCTTCGACAAAAGCATACCTAGTCGTACCGATTGTCGGTGCGTTCCTTATTGACGTGTTTGCAATGCCAATCATTATTACGACCATAAATCTATTCAATTGATGTCGAAAAGCTTCCCACATTATGTTTTCTATGTGGGAAGCTTTTTTTGTTCTTTAGGACGTATACATTCAATGCTCGGAAATTTGTTGTTTTAGTGACAGTCCCCGTGAAATACGCTACCATTATACAACTACCCTCTATTTTATTAATAAGTACATATTCGTTTCATCGAAAGGATTGACCATATGCCTCAACAAGAACATTGGAAATCAAAAATCGGGTTTGTGTTAGCAGCTGCCGGTTCAGCAATTGGGTTAGGGGCCATTTGGAAATTCCCTTATGTAGCCGGAACTGGCGGTGGTGGTGCCTTCTTACTTATCTTCTTGTTATTCACACTATTACTTGGATTCCCTCTGCTAATCGGAGAATTCATTCTCGGGCGAAAAAGCCAAAGTGACGCTATTACGACCTATAAAAAGATTGCACCCAATTCAGGTTGGCATATAACAGGGATTATTGGTGTTGTTACGAGTTTTCTCGTTTTGTCATTTTACAGTGTTGTTGGAGGATGGATTATCCTCTACTTAGTTAAAGCTATGACCGGGGGCCTTGCAGGACTTTCGCAAGATCAGTTCGGGCCACTATTCGGAGAAATTATTTCGAACCCGTACTCTACTTTAACAGGTCAATTACTCTTTTTGGTGCTGACAATTATTGTTGTAGCCCAAGGTGTTCAAAAGGGAATTGAGAAGGCAAGTAAGATTATGATGCCCGCCCTTTTTATTTTGTTTGTCATCATCGTCATCCGTTCTCTTAGCTTGGATGGGGCAATGGAGGGTGTAAAGTTTCTACTCGTACCTGATTTTACTAAACTGACATCCGAAACAATTTTATTTGCCCTGGGACAAGCGTTTTTCACATTGACATTAGGAGCTTCCGTCATGGTTACGTACGCTTCTTATCTTCCTAAAACGCAAAATCTACCGGGCTCAGCGATGTCAATCATTGCTATGAATATTGTCATCGTTCTGTTAGCTGGGCTAGCGATTTTCCCAGGCGTGTTTTCATTTGGGCTTGAACCAGACGCAGGACCGACATTAATCTTTTCAGTATTACCAGCTGTATTCAATCAAATGCCCTTTGGTATGTACTTCTTCATTGCATTTTTGCTTTTATTCCTATTCGCGGCTTTAACCTCCGCATTCTCAATGATTGAAATTATCGTTGCAACTATGACGAAAAATGATCCTTCAAAACGGAAAAAGTTCACTTGGATAATCGGAATTGCGATTTTCATCGTTGGAATTCCATCTTGTTTATCATATGGAGTAATGGCTGATGTAAAGTTTTTCGATAAAACGGTATTTGATTTAGTCGATTTTGCAGTAAGTAATGTATTGCTGCCACTTGGCGCATTATTAATTTCTATTTTCATCCCATTAAAGATATCTAAAACAGATTTATTTGATGAGATGAAGCAAGGTTCGAAAATCGGCAACCTTTTCTTTACTGTTTGGTACTATTTGTTAAAATATTTAGCCCCTATTGCAATTATTATTGTCTTCCTTGATGCACTGGGTGTATTTAATTTATTTACAAACCACTCTGAGTAACTGTTTTGCGATCCGCTAAATAATCATGGCAAATTCAGAAACCGTAAGAGGCTGTAAGTCGACATAATTAGGCATTTATTTATAGAAAAACGAGAAATTTATCACCTTAGACGGGATAGATTTCTCGTTTTTTCATCCTATACTTAGCTTTTTTCCTCAAAGTTCAAATCCCATGTAAAACCAAACTTGTCTTTCACTTTCCCATACTTAGCACCCCAGAACATATCTTGCAATTCCATTAGTACCTTGCCTTCTTCGCGTAGGCCGTCGTATAATCGCTTCGCCTCTTCCTCACTTTCACAGTCGATAAGAAGGGTAACACCTAGTTTGTTATTTTCAGCTGGCTTGTCCACAGAATCGGCAAGCATAATCTGAAAATCACCTTTTTTCAAGTGGCAATGAAGAAGATAATCAGCTGCTTCGGGTGGATGTGGCAAATCAGCGTCTGCATATTTCTGCATTCTGATTCTCTCAAGTCCTAATAAGTTTGTATAAAATTCAGCCGCTTCATTTCCTTCTCCGTAAAACGTTAAGTATGGTGTGATTGCACCTTTCATGACGTTTATTCCTCCTTAAATTGAACTAGATGTATGGTTAATTCGACAATATTTCATTCGAATCCTTTTAAATGACACGATTTTCTGGGTCGCGCCCTTCAAGGACATCCGTAATTGCCTGCGCGTTCAAATTCATCATCGCAAGTCGTGTTTTAATGCTGGCACTGCCGATATGTGGTAGTACCGTCACATTCGGAAGTGTAAGAAGCGGATGATCGAGTGAAACGGGTTCTGTTTCAAACACGTCAAGCCCCGCCGCCCAAATCGTATCGTTTTTCAATGCTTCGTAAAGGGCCGCCTCATCAACAATTCCACCACGAGCAACGTTTATGAGAACGCCCGTATTTTTCATAAGGCCGAGTTCCCGCGCACCAATCATTCCAGCGGTCTCAGGTGTAAACGGTGCTAAGATAATAACGAAATCCGCCTCTTTCAGCAGTGCATCCAACTCTCTGAATTCAAAACCGTTCTCGGCTTCCGCATCCAGTTTACGACTGCGATTATGATAAAGAACTGTCATATCAAAGCCTTTTGCCCGACGCGCAACTGCTTCGCCAATCCTTCCCATACCAATGATTCCTAGTGTTGCACCGGCAACATCCATTCCCGTAAATTTCATCGGAGCCCACGAATTCCAATTGCCTTTTCTAATTTCATTTTCTGCTGAGATTAGTTTGCGTGCTGTTGCAAGAAGCAAAGCGAAAGCAAGATCCGCCGTAGTTTCCGTCAAAACACCTGGCGTATTCGTCACGATTACGTCATGTACCTTTGCCGCTACTAGGTCAATATTATTATAACCAACCGCCATATTGGCAACGATTTTAAGCTTTGTTCCTGCTTCAAAAACCTCGCTATTGATGCTATCCGCCAAAACCGACCATAGTGCATCTGCTTCTGCCACTTCTGTTAATAAAATAGCGCGCGGAACTGCTACACCTTCCTCCTCCCACATCCGTACATCAAATTTCTCTCTGAGCGGCGCGACCGCTTCCTCCTCTAGCTTTCTTGTAATGAAAATTCTTGGTTTCATTCGAATCCCCCTATTCCCACAATTGACAATAGTGTAGCATATAAAGAGTAGCATTTGACCTGTGGCAAACTTCAAGCAGGTCACTAGTGGTTTTGCTGCATCTAGATTCCTTAAAGATAGAGAGATGATCTCGATGAAACCCGTTTCCTTACAGTCACGCATATTCTCATATGGCGCCCTCTTTGTTTCCCTAGTGGCAATTATTATCGGCATTTCCTTCTACTTCACGATGTCACAAGGCATTGAGCAGCAGATCGGAGACCGCGCACTAAGTATAGCCAGGACGACGGCGGATCGTCCCGATGTCCGTGCAGGATTTGGACAGGTTAATCCATCGGAAGCATTGCAGCCGATTGCCGAAGCAGTGCGACTTAAAACAGGAGCTGAATATGTCGTTATCGGAAACAGTGAAGGTATCCGGTATGCGCATCCTGTTGCTGAACGGATTGGCCAAAAAATGGTTGGCGATGATAATGAACGTGCGCTCCTACTAGGGGAATCCTATATTTCCGAGGCAACCGGGACACTTGGGGCCGCTTTACGCGGAAAAACACCCGTATTTAACGAGTACGGTGAAATAATCGGTATCGTTTCCGTCGGTTTTTTAAAAGAGGATATTTCCTCTATCTTTTTTCAGTATGTCGATAACATTTCCTACATCGTGCTTATCGCAATTATCCTGGGTGTTATTGGTTCAAGCGTTCTAGCCCACAACATTAAAAAGGAACTGTTCAACTTAGAGCCTGCAGAAATAGCGAATTTATTCACCGAACGAAATGCACTTATCGAGTCTGTACGCGAAGGAATCATTATGGTCGACGCCAAAGGCATCATTACGACGGTGAATATGGCCGCATATGAAACACTTTCCCTGCCAGGGCAGACTGAACTAATCGGACGGACAATTCAGGAAGTACTTCCGAACACCCTCCTTCCAAAGGTACTTGAAACTGGAGAAAGGCATCTCGATCGACCGATGGAGATTCACGGGAAAAAGGTAATTGTAAACCGTATTCCGATTCGTGTCGGCGAGCAGATCGTCGGTGCAGTTTCAACTTTCCGACTACAATCAGATATTGACCAACTGGCAATGGAATTATCGCAAGTCAAACGGTATACCGAAGCACTTCGAGCACAAACCCATGAATACACTAATTTTTTGTACACCATTTCAGGTCTTATTCAGCTTAATTCATACGACGAAGCACTAAGCCTTATTCATGACGAGACAGCTGAACATCAATCACTCATCCAGTTCGTAACAAAGCGATTGCAAGACCCGTTTCTCGGAGGGATTGTCATCGGTTTCTTCAACCGTGCGAAAGAATTGAAAGTCCGGTTCCTTCTTGATGAAGATAGTTTCTTGCAGACACTTCCGAAACACTTGGAAAAAAATCACTTCGTTTCTATCATAGGAAATCTAGTAACAAATGCTTTTGAAGCTGTTGAGTCCTATCCCGAAGAACAGCGAATGGTTCGTATCTTCATTTTGGATAACGGACAAGAAATTTTAATCGAAATAGAAGATTCGGGACTTGGGATAGCTGATGAAGTACTGGATGTTCTATTCCAAGAAAAGGTATCAACAAAAGAACAAGGGGACCATGGATATGGACTCATGAAAGTTGCGGAAAACGTGAATGATCTCGGAGGTTCCATTACGCTGGAAAAAGGAGATTTAGGCGGTGCACTGTTCATCATTTCTATCCCGAAAGGAGGTTTTTCATATGACAGATCTGATTGAAGTCTTAATTATTGAAGATGATTTGCGAATTGCTGACATCCACAAACGGTTCATCGAGAAAATAGATGGCTTCACTGTCGTGGGTTTCGCGCATACCAGTGATGAAGCGAAAGATTGGATTTCAGCATTGTTGCCAGACCTCGTATTGCTCGATGTCTATTTACCTGACGCGCACGGCACGGATCTAATGGGGTTCATTCATGAAAATAGTCCGGAAACAGATATTATTTTCATAACCGCCGCGTCAGAAATTGATATTGTAAAAAGAGCATTCCGCCACGGAGTTATCGACTACATCTTAAAACCGCTCACATTCGATCGATTTAGGGATAGCCTCCTCTCTTATAAGGATAAAAGAGAAACGCTTTCCGGGGAAGGGCTTATGCAAGAAGACACCATCAAATCCCTTTGGAATAAAACACCATCAACTACATCAGCCCCTGATTCAATCCCGCCAAAAGGGATTGACCCAATGACCAAGGAGAAGGTAGTCAGCCATATTAAAAGTATAGAAGGCGGCATTACTGCCGAAACACTTGGATTGGAAATTGGCGTAAGTCGTTCGACCGCAAGACGTTATCTAGAATACCTTGTGTCAGAAAAACGTGCATTTACAGAACTTCTATATGGTTCTGTCGGCCGTCCGGAAAGAAGGTATTTCATCAAAGAACGGTGAACAATATGAACAAAATGACGTTTAACTTCATTATCGAACTTATAAACGATAACTCTTAATTTTATCAAGATTCTGATAGATTGATGACAGCGGATGAAAACGCTGTCATCTTTTTATTATAAGGGGGATTATAAGAAAATGTGGAAGAAACTTACGACGGTTACCCTAGCAAGTATGTTAGCGCTAAGCCTTGCAGCATGTTCTGCAAACGACGCTGAAAGCGCATCATCGAAATATCCCGAGAAAAACATAACAATCGTTGCTCCTTCCGGGGCAGGTGGCGGATGGGATTTGACCGCTAGAGCAATTGTAAAAACGATGAGCGATACGAAGCTAATTGATAAATCGATTGTAGTTGAAAACAAGCCTGGTGGTGGCGGTGCTGTTTACATGGCAGAGTTTGCAACAAAAGAAGTAAAAAATGATTACGCCCTTCTTGTTAAATCTCCGCCAATCTTAATCAACAACAATAAGGCGGAAGGAAACAGTCCTTACGGCTTTAAAGATACTAAACCTTTAGCACAACTAACGCGTGACTACGGAGCAATTGTTGTCAAAGCGGATTCAGATTTCAAAACATTGAAAGATGTGCTGGAAACAATCAAGAAAGATCCTAAATCGGTGACACTTGCCGGCGGTTCTGCTCCAGGATCGATGGACCATCTTGTCGGCGTCTTACCTGCATTCAAATACGGTATTGACCCGAAAACAGTAAAATATGTATCGTATGACGGCGGCGGAGAAGCTGTCGCGGCATTGCTTGGAGGGAATGCCGATGTTATTGCAACGGATGCCTCTGCTATTGGCGCGTACCTGAAATCCGGAGATGTCCGTGTCCTTGCAGTTAGCTCATCGGATCGTCTTGGGGGTGAATTGGCGGAAGTTCCTACATTTCAAGAAGAAGGGATTGACGCAGAATTCACAATTTGGCGCGGTCTCTTCGGTCCAAAAGAAATGTCTGATACGGCCTATGACTACTGGTCTGAAAAGCTAGAGAAGATGGTAGAAACAGATGAGTGGAAAGCTGAATTAGAGAAAAATGGTTGGGAAAGCGAATACCGTAATGCCGAAGATTTCACTACCTATTTAGAAGATCAGGACAAAGTGATTGTAGAATTACTAACAGCACTTGGAATGCAAAAGTAACATTATTCGGGCGGCTTCAGCAGCCGCCTTTTCTTTTGGGAGGTATCAAAGACTATGAGTAAAACGTTCGACCGATACAGTAGCATCGTCTTTTTACTAGTTGGTCTATTGTTTGTAATCGAAAGTCAAAAAATTTCAGACAGTGCCTACGGATCGACAGTTGGACCGAAAATTTTCCCAATGTGGCTTGGTGTTATTTTAATTCTATTAAGCTTGCGTCTATTATACGAAACATTTAAATACAAAACTAAAACAGCATCTGAATCAAAGCTGCAATATAAGAAATTCATTATTATCCTTATTAGCGCAGTTTTATATGCATTTCTATTGGAAAAAGTCGGCTACGTCATCTCAACGTTCCTTTTTTTACTTATCGCTTTTCAGACGATGGAACGTGGACGATTATTGCCTTCTGTCATTATTGCGGCCGTATTTTCACTAAGTATCTATTATTTATTTGCAGAATTTCTCGGCGGATCATTGCCCGGATTCCCTGTATTCTAGCACGAAAGGAGTCAAGTTATGAGCACTTTACATTTTTTAGCCGATGGATTCGGTATCGCCTTTCAATGGCATAATTTATTATTTGCATTTGTTGGGGTCATAATTGGGACAGCAGTCGGCGTATTGCCTGGAATTGGGCCTATGAGCGGGGTCGCCCTTCTCATCCCCGTTACAGCAACGATTACTTCAGGAATGCCAACAGATGCAGCGGCTGCCAGTTCAATCATTTTACTCGCGGGTGTCTATTACGGGGCAATGTATGGGGGTTCCACAACGTCTATTTTATTGAACACTCCTGGTGAATCTTCCTCTGTTGTCACCACACTTGACGGTTATCAGATGGCTAGACAAGGGCGTGCCGGAGCAGCTTTGGCTATCTCGGCTATAGGTTCATTTGTTGCCGGCATCATTTCGCTAATCGGTCTTGTGCTATTAGCGGAACCACTTTCCAATATCGCAATCAAATTCGGACCAGCGGAGTATTTCTCCTTGATGCTGTTAGGTCTAGCCGCCGTAAGCGGGCTAGCTGGTAAATCAATGACGAAAGCTTTAATGATGACTGTCTTTGGGCTCATGTTAGGAACAATCGGTATTGATGCCGTTTCGGGAATCGCCCGTTTTACATACAATCAACCCATTCTATTTTCCGGATTAGAGTTCCTTACAATTGCAGTCGGATTGTTCGCACTCGGTGAGGTATTCAAGACGGTTTTAGAACGTGACCATGAAGACGGTGCGATAGCAAAAATCAACCGTATTCTCCCGACAAAACAAGATATGAAAGATAGCGCCGTCCCTATTGTACGTGGTTCCTTGCTTGGTTTTTTCATCGGGGTCCTTCCAGGTGCTGGTGCGACACTAGCTTCCTTCTTCTCCTATATGACGGAAAAGAAATTCAGCAAAAATCCTGAAAGCTTTGGGAAAGGTAACATCGCTGGAGTGGCGGGCCCGGAATCGGCGAATAACGCTGCTTCCGGTGGTGCGATGATTCCCTTACTAACATTGGGTATCCCCGGCTCCGGTACAACTGCGATTCTTATGGGCGCACTTATCATGTACAACATCCAGCCAGGTCCCCTTCTCTTTGACGAACATCCGGAAGTCGCATGGGGACTTATAGCGAGTATGTTTATTGGCAACTTGATGCTGTTAGTGTTGAACATGCCACTCGTTCGAGTGTTTGCCAAAATCATTCAAACGCCTAAGAAGTATTTGTTACCAATCATTGTGGCCATTTCATTTTTCGGAGTATACGCAGTGCAATATACAACTTTTGATTTATATCTGTTGCTTGGATGCGGTGTAGCCGGCTATTTATTATCAAAAAACGATTTCCCGGTAGCTCCATTAGTGTTGGCACTTGTATTAGGTCCGATGATTGAAAATAATATGCGACGAGCACTGACTATTTCAAATGGTGAATTCAGCATATTCTTCACAAAGCCGCTATCGCTCGTTTTTATCATTGCTGCTGCGGCATGGCTTCTTATCCCAATGCTATTGAAACTCAAAGGACGCACAGTTATTGTGGAAGAAGAAGGTTGAATGAAAATTGGATTGCCTTAATAAAGGCAATCCAATTTTCAATTTATAAGGGAGACAAACAACGCACTCGCATCCCATACGTCATTCCCCATAAAATAAGCGCCTTCCTCAGCCACCTATATAGCTCATACCAATCTTCTTGCGATTTTTCGCCGTCTGTTCAGTTCGCTCATCCGAATAGCGGTCGCCGCGACGCTGCCATACACCTGTAATCGCTTCAAGTAGTTCCGCATCTGTCATTCCACTGCGGATCAATTCGCGCAGGTCAAACCCTTCTGACGCAAACAAACATGTAAACAGTTTGCCATCCGACGACAACCTGGACCGTGTACACGTCGAGCAAAACGACTCTGAAACGGAAGTGATGAACCCAACTTGCGCCCCATTACCCACGTAACGGTATCTCTTCGCAACTTCACCATAATAATCCTCTTCCGCCGGTTCAATCCCGTGGACAGCAGAAATCATGTCGTAAATCTCTTTTTTCGTAACAACCTTTTCAAAGCTCCATCCATTGTCATTACCGACATCCATAAATTCGATGAACCGTAGCGTAATACCACGTTCCTTGAAATAAGCGGCCATTGGAAGGATTTCTCCCTCGTTGACGCCTTTTTGAACAACCATATTTACTTTGATTGTAAAGCCGATTTTTTGAGCGTAGTCGATATTGGATAGAATCAATTGCGGTTTTATTCCCCGCCCATTCAGTTTGCCGAAAATAGACGGATCTAGCGCATCAAGGCTCATGTTCAACCGACGGAGACCTGCATCATAAAGCGGCTGTGCGTACTGTTTAAGCAACACACCATTCGTCGTCAAACCAATATCTTCAATTCCCTCAATCGTCATCAACTTTTCAACCAGTTTCGGAAGCTCACGGCGCATAAGCGGTTCTCCACCCGTCAAACGGAGCTTTTTCACGCCGAGTAATGCAAACAACTTGGCAAACCGTTCAATCTCTTCAAACGACAGCAATTCGTTTTTTGGCAGAAACACATAATCATCACCAAAAACTTCTTTCGGCATGCAATAGGCACATCTAAAATTACAGCGATCCGTCACCGATATCCGGAGATCCCGAATCGGTCGTCCAAGCTTATCTATGATTGCGTCCAAAACGTCATCCCCTTTCCAGGGCTCCCGGTGTATTCACGTTCATGAACATCCGTTTTTCATCGTCAGTCAAAGTACTACCATCCACCCAAACGGCATTACTTTGGGCGAGTATTTTCATTACACGTAGTTGGTCGTTTTCTAGCGCTTCTCTCACTGCACCCATCAATTTTCTGTCCCAAATGGAAACGAGCGGATGATACCGCCCATCCGAAACAACTGCAGTAAGACCTTTGTCGTGGTGTTCCAACAATTTCGACATGGCCCTACTATCTACAAACGGCATATCGCACGGCAACACGGCATAGCGGTCCGCTTCCACGAATTCCATCACAGACAGGATCCCTGCAAGCGGACCGAGCCCCGCGTATCTAATTGAATCGGTCATCACGTTCACGCTACTGGGAAAGCACTGCATATGTTCCAGCCGCGTTACCACAAAAACTTCGGCACAGCATGGAACCAAAGCATCCATTGCCCTTTCATAAAAGTACTGCTCGCCTAGTTTCGCAAACGCTTTCGGAGAACCGAACCGCTGCGATAACCCACCCGCTAAAATGATGCCAACCGTCCTTGTCATCCGCCACTCACTGGTGGGATAAAAGCACAGCTATCACCCGATTGGATAACATCTTCCTTTAAGGCGTATTCTTCATTTACCGCGACGTGTACGGTATCTTTTCCAAAACCCGGATACGTCATTTCTGCCCACTCTAGCAATTCGCGGACAGTCATCGATTGTTGTTCAATCGTCTCGTCCGACTTACCTGTCAGTTCACGCAACCTTGCAAAATAGCTTACTTTGATCACTTCTGCTCAATCCCCTTTTCAGGATACTTTTTCTGACCGCCGATCCATTCTTCGCCATCTTCCCAAATTTCTTTTTTCCAAATGGGCACGATCTCCTTAATGCGTTCAATGGCATATTCATTCGCCTCATATGCAGCTTTACGGTGGGGTGATGAAACCGCGATAATTACGGCAATATCTGAAATGTGCATTTCTCCGATTCGATGAGCGATTGCCACTTTGACGCCTGGCCATTGCCCTTCCATTTCCGCGCCAATTTGTGCTAGTTTCTTTTCCGCCATCGGGACGTAGGCTTCATAAGCCAGATATAGTGTGCGAACTCCTTGCGTCCACTCTCGGACATGCCCTGTGAATACAGTGACAGCGCCGGCACCAGCATGGAGAACATACTCCGTGTATTTTCCCGGTTCAATCGGTGTTTCAACAATTTCAAATGGTTTCATCGCCATCCTCCTTTTCAACCCAGTCAAGTAGCCACGAATCCAGCTGTTCAACATTCAATCTAGATTTTATCTGTGACATACCAGTTGGAGTTTCTGTAATCCCAACGATGAGCTGAATGCTATCCAATTTGCTCAGCGACTCCCAATCTTCCGCATCCCTAAGGAGGACAATTTTCTCACCTTGTTCATTCTTATACCCTTCAATGAGTAAAAAATCCGGCTTACCTATTGTCGCTAGTAACTTGAGCTCAGTGAATTCCGGCTCTTCATTCAACAGTAATTGAACAGCGCCGCCGCCCGCAACAATCGAAACGTCAGCACCACTACCCAAAAACTGCATCGTATCTGTTTTGGAATCCGGCATGGCTGGCTGTCCCCCATGCCCATGATGCTTTAGTACAGCAACCGAAAAACCTCTTTTTTTCAATAAACGAACCCATCTCGTAATAAGTGTCGTCTTGCCGCTATTTTTATAGCCTACGACATGGAGCGTCTTCATAATATCCATTCACCTACGCCTTGCTCAGCTCCAAGTAACAGCATATCGACATTCATACCAGCCGCGTAACCGCGCGTTCCGCTTGGCAAGACAATCAGGCAGTTCCCCCGTGCAATCGAAGAAACCGCATTGGATTTATTAAAACCTGCTGGCACCGCAATAATCCCGTCCGACGTCATTTCCCAGAAGGCTCGGATGAAGCGGGTGAAAGGGTTTGGCTTCGTAAAATCTTCCCCAAGCTTCGCTTGCATGCGCGGTATATACGGTGTAATTGCGCCCTGCATGCCTAGAATTGCAGGTCTTGTAAACAATTCAAAACCGGTAAAGCAGGCAGACGGATTGCCCGATAATCCAAACAAAAGCTTTTCGCCAAGCACCGCGACCGTCGTCACACTTCCCGGACGCATCGCAACTTTGTTGAATAAAACCTTGGCACCTAAACGCTCATAGATTGCGGGTAAATAATCATAATCACCGACAGAAACGCCGCCTGTTGTAATAAGCAAGTCCGTTTCAGAAAGTGCTTTTTCAACTATTTCCGTACATGCATCGAGATCATCTACCTGCACCCCGTATGATTTATAGCCGATTCCCATTCGGGTTAATTGCGCAGCAATCATCGGCCCGTTTGAGTTCCGAATCTTTCCTGGAACAAGTTCGTCTGCTACCTCTAGCAATTCCGTACCCGTTGATAGAATACCTACAACAGGTCGTTTCGCGACGTTAACTTCCGCATAGCCAAACGTTGCAAGGAGCGCAATTGTGCCTGGATGGATAAATGTCCCTGCCTCAATCAGACGTTCCCCCTCTTTTGCGTCTTCGCCTTTGAAAGAAATATTCTCACCTGGGCTAAATGTTTTTCGTACTGTGAAGCTGCCTTTTCCTTCTGTCGTCTGCTCCAGCATAATAACTGCGTCAGCGTTTCCTGGAATCGGTGCACCCGTCATAATCCGGTACGCTTCGCCTCGTCCGACGCCGCGGTCTGCTACATGCCCCGCGCCAATTTCACCAATTACAGTGAACGGAATGCGGTTATCTCCTGAAGCCCCCACTGTGTCTTCTGCACGAACTGCGAACCCATCGTAGGATGATCTATCAAAAGACGGTACATCATGTTTTGCGTTAATCTGTTCGGCAAGAATTCTGCCATATGTATGTTCGAGCGGAATCGTTTCCATTCCGGTTACATGGACATGCTCCATAACCAATCTGACGGCCTCAGATACCAAGATAGGCGTTCTCATTTCTACCATGTCAATCCCCCCCATTCTGCTATACTGAAATTATTATGTACGATATGAAAGGAATGACTCCATTGTCAGAGCTCACACATTTCAACGAACAGGGCCGTGCGAAAATGGTCGACGTTTCCCATAAAGCAGAAACAGTTCGGACAGCAATCGCAACGTCATCCATCATCGTCAATGAACTAATTCATTCACAAGTAACAGAAGGGTCCAATAAAAAAGGCGATGTATTCGCAGTTGCCCAAGTCGCGGCTATTATGGCAGCAAAAAGCACATCGTCCATCATTCCCATGTGCCACCCAATTCCACTAACAGGTGTCAATATTCGGTTTCAATGGAACATCGATGAATCAGCTGCCCATTATGAAGTAGTAATCGAAGCTGAAGTGAAGACGAAAGGCGTGACTGGCGTTGAAATGGAGGCACTTACTGCCGCTTCCGTTGCTGCACTCACCATTTACGATATGTGCAAAGCAGCCGGTAAAGAAATTGTTATCGGTCCGACAATGCTCCTTCGGAAAACCGGTGGGAAAAACGGTGATTTTCAACGCAGAGACGCTTAACGCATCTTTGCGTTTTTCATCCCTTCAAGTGCTTTGTCAGCTCATGAGTAATATGATGGATTTCAGGTAAAATCAACTTGTCCATCGCTAGTTCAACGGCTTTCACAGATCCCGGAAGTGCGAAAAACGCCTTCTCTTCAATTACACCCGCTGCCGCTCTGCTTAATAATGCCTTCGATCCAACATCTTCTGTGTAGCTCAAATATCGAAACAATTCACCAAATCCATCTATCCTTTTTGTGAAAAAAGGCACTACAGTTTCAATCGTGACGTCACGGAAACCGATGCCAGTCCCACCCGTTGAAATGATGGCATTAACGGCCTTATTTCGTAACCATTCTTCGATGATTGACTCAATTTCCCTTTTGTCATCTCGACATATCAGTGATTCAAAAACAGTGTGCCCCATCGATTCGAGTTTTTGCCGGATTATCGAGCCACTTTTGTCATCCGATACAGTACGCGTATCACTCGTCGTCAACACGCAAAAAATGAGTTTTTCCCCTTTATCCGTTTCATTGATGTGCGACAAGCCTATTCCTCCAATTCACCCAAAAAACTGATGGTACAATTTACGGCCTATTTTTAGATCCTTTAATCCATGAATCAATAAACGACCATTGCCGAATAAAATACAGCGATAGCCTTCCGCATGAAATTCCATGAAAAACGGCGTCACCTTATAGGGCTCCCCCAACCTTTTGGCGACTGCTTCTCCATCCGCAATCGTCAATAAACGACTTACACCCGGGATAATTTGTACGGTATCCCGACCGCATAGCACCGCATATCCAGCCCCCTCTACACGGTGCAGTGCAGGATATGTCGGCGCATTTCCGCATGTCTCACATACTTCGTTCCGCAGACGTGAAATACCTGCTTCTACATGCGTATTGTTCCAAACGTCAAAATGGAATAGCTTCTTGCGCATAGCATCCTTATTCCCTGTTAACCACTTTAGCGCTTCCGCACTTTGATGCGCCGCCGTAATTTGAACTGCAGGCGCAATAATTCCTGACGTATCGCAGGTTTCATTAACCGACGGTAAAACCGGCAGCAAGCAGCGGAAACAGGCTGACTCGCCTGGCACAAACGGAAAAACTGTACCCGAACTTCCCACACATGCGCCATAGATCCATGGAATATTCTTTTTCCATGCGCAATCATTTATCAACAGACGCGTTTCAAAATTATCCGTCGCATCCATGATTAAATCAACGTCTTCAGTAATCTGCTCCATAAGCGGACCATCTACATGATCTAGCACAGTTACAATGTCAATATCTTCGCGGATCATCCTTAATCGCACTTCAGCAGCAACCACTTTCGGTACACCATCCCGCGCATCTTGTTCAGTAAAAAGCTGTTGTCTTTGCAGATTGGAAGGCTCAACATAATCCCGATCCGCAATCGTCAGCTTTCTTACTCCCGCACGGACAAGCGTCTCCGAAACTGCTGAACCCAATGCTCCACAGCCAATAATGACTACATGAGATGAACTTAACTTACCTTGTCCCATTTCGCCTAGAGGTTTGAACAATATTTGCCTTGAATAACGGTGTTCCAAATTTCCACCCCCCTGTCATCGTACAGAGATCCCGATGTTAAAAGTTCAAAAACTTTTTCCTAAGTGCATACTCGACAAGTTCAGGTCTACCCTTCAATTGAAGCTTTTCCATGATTTTTGATTTATGTGCCTCTACCGTTTTAACAGAGATATATAATTTCTCTGCAATTTCTTTATTGCCATATCCCTTTGCGACTAGTGGTAGTACCTCAATTTCACGTTTCGATAAAATCTTAAATGGATCCGTTTCAATACTATCCGTGTCTTTTTTCACGAATTCTCGAACGAGCGAAGTCGTCATCGAGGGATGAATATATGTCCCTCCCTCGTAAACAATACGAATCGCGGCGAGTAATTCCTCATCCGGTGAATTTTTCAACACATAGCCAGATGCTCCATTCTTCAAAACGTGGAATAAATACTCCTCGTCATCATGCATCGTCAGTATAAGGATTTTCGTTTCGGGAAAGTCTTCTGATACTTTCCCAGTCGCAATTAGTCCACTTTCTCCCGGAGGCATGCTCAAATCCATAAGCAAAAGATCTGGACGGAGTTTTGCAACCAGATCATACGCCTCAAGTCCATCTGCAGCGGTCCCAATCACCTCCATATCGTGTTGGAAGTTCAAAATATGCATGAATCCGCTACGAACGACCGCGTGATCATCCGCAATTATAATTTTCAAGCGTATTTCCCCCCTTCATACAATGGTATTTCCAATCGTACACTCGTCCCTTTTCCAGGTTCAGTAAGGACAGTCGTTCGCCCTTCAACCAACTCTGCCCGTTCCCTCATCCCATATAGACCAAGACCTGTACCTTTTGGATGAATCGCGTTCAAATTAAATCCGATTCCTTCGTCGATAACATGTAACTTCAAATACCCATCATCTTCAAATAGCCTAACAGTAAGATCCTCAGTGCCTGCGTATTTTAGTGCATTAAACACCGCTTCCTGGCAAACCCGGTAAACGACTGTTTCAATTTCACCTTCGTATCTTTTCGAGTCCAGCTCCGCTGTAAAATGGACGACAAGTCCGTAGTTTTTTTCCATCCATTTGAAATGTGTTCTGAATGCAGCTTCCATCCCTAAATCATCAAGTGTCGCTGGTCTTAGTTCGACGGATAGATGACGGATATCGTCCAATAACCGCATGAGTGAGCCTTCTGTCTGCTGCACTTTCTTTAACACTTCTGCATCGACATTCATATATTTCAATACTCGAAGTTCAACTAGTGAACTAAGCACTTCCTGCGCCACCCCATCGTGCAACTCCCTCGAAATCCGTTTTCGCTCATCTTCCTGGGCTTTGATGATATTTTTCGTAATCATTTTCTGGTTGAGCATTTCCTGTGTTTTATATTGTTTCGTCAAATCACGGAGCATGAATACACGGATCCCATTTTCCACGTCAATCGTTTGATAACTAGCCGTATAAGGAATAACCCCTTTGCCCTTGGTGTCCAAGTACACTTGGAACGAACTGAAATCTTCATCTGGGCTCTTCAAATAACACGATATGCATGTCTGAAGCTCTTGTTCATTCGTATAACCTTTACAGGACATGCATATCGCCTCTGCATCGCCTGCCGCCATGCTATCGAGTACTTCCGCATTCAAAATGAGTTCGGCAGCGCTATTCATTGTGAGTACTTTTCCAGTACGGTCAAAAAAGAAGATGGCCTCTGCAGAATTGCCATACATTTTCATCAACAGATCCGTCAATTGAAATTCACTCATACTCTTCAATTTCCAACCATCTCCTTATTAAAAAATTGGCCAAACGTCGGACCAACCACCTGTTTAAATTCCGTAAAACATTCTAGCGTCAATTTCTCTTCGGTACGGTAACCTACAAGTAACACACCTTTTACTCGATTATATTCATAAAGCGCGATTGCGCCAAAACTTTTCAACCCTTCTGCTACGATAATAGGATAATTATACAGGTCTTTTCTTCCAATCATTTTTTCCGCATCTTCCACAAGGAGCGGTTTGCCTGTCTTAAAAACATGACCTACAATACCTTTACCAGTTTGTAAAACGATTCTTCGATAACGGTTACTTCGATTTCCTATAGTAAATACCCATTTCAGCTCGAACCGGAACTCGACCGATTGAACAAGTGCCAACCCGACAAAGTCAAAATCAAAATGGTCCCGCAGACGGCCCATTTCCTGTTGATAATTGAAATCTTTCTGTCCACTCATCAATTTTACCCCTTATATAGAAAAAGGCGGTTATCCCTTTCCTACTATTTAATTCCAACTGTTCTTTATATAAAGAATACGGCTTCCTCAGACATAATTCAACGACACAGCCCCCCCTACCTTTTTGGATTGACAAAAATCAGAAAATTATTGATTCACATACTACTAATTGTACGTTCAGTTAAGGAGCCTTCCTAGTAGGGATATTCCTATTAAATATAGGGAACGCCCTGAGCCTAGACGTGGAAATTCTTTTAGCAATACAAAATAACCACTTTTTCTATCCAACACGGACTAGATAAAGCGGCCTTTTTCGATTTTATATATACGGGTCGCAACTTTTTCCGCTTCTGTCCAATTGTGAGTCACCATGATAATCGGGATATTCAAATTACGCTGAATATCCGTAATGACTGTAAGCGCGTCATGCCGTGCTTTATCGTCCAATGCCGATAGGGGTTCATCAAGAAGAAGAATATCAGGCTCCGTCGCAAGCGCACGTGCAATCGCAGTTCGCTGTTTTTCCCCTCCAGACATTTCATGGGGATAGGCATTTCGCAGATGACTTATTCCGAATTGATCGAGCAGCGCAAGTGCTTTTTCGGATTTCTGTACAGACTTCATACCATACTGAACATTTTTTTCTGTAGTCATATGAGGGAATAACGCATAGTCCTGCATGACATATCCAACACTTCGTTTTTCAGTTGGACATGGCTTTTGGTTGGATGAAAAGTAAGTGTTTTCCCCCATACGGATATGGCCTGAGTTTGGTAGAGTAAGACCAGCAATCATATCTAGACATGTAGTCTTTCCAGAACCGGATGGTCCAAATAAGACGCCCACTTCCCCTTTAGCCGCTTTAATCGCCACATCGATTTTAAAATCCGGCAAATCTTTAATAAGATGTGCGTCAAACATTACGAGGAGCTCCCCCTTTCCTTTTCACAGTGAAACGCCGCAAGTTCTGATTCGACCACCAACTTAGCCAGAGAATTGTGGAAAATCCAAGTGCGACGATAATAAACACCCAAAATGTTGCTGTTTGCATATCACCGGCTTCAACCGCAAAGTAGATGGCCATGGGAATGGTATCTGTTCGACCAGGGATATAGCCTGCAATCATCAGCGTCGCTCCAAACTCGCCGAGTGCTCGGGCGAATGTAAGGACGAAGCCCGCAAGTAAACCCGGCCAGGCTAGCGGTAATGTGATTGTGCGGAAGACGCGCCATTTTGAAGCACCTAGTGTATGTGCCGCTGCCTCCAATTTTCCGTCGACTTGTTTGAATGCAGCTGACGCACTTTGATACATGAGTGGAAAAGCGACTACGGTCGAAGCGATAACGGCTCCAATCCAGGAGAATACGATTTGAAGATGTGCGTATTCATATAACCATCTCCCAAGTAGCTGATCCTTGCCGAATAAAATCAGTAGTCCGAATCCAACGACGGTGGGCGGTAATACAAGTGGTAATAGGAAAAACGCTTCAATGATTGTCTTCCCAAAGAAATTTCTCCGTGCAAATATGCGTGCCAGGAACGTGCCTGTGAGAAAAACAATGATTGTCGCTATGGCTGCAACTTTAATAGATAGTATGAGCGGCCCGTAACTGATTTCTCCCATTGGCGGTGTTCCTCCTTTTAGTTTGTAAATCCGTAATCTACTAGTATTTTTTGTACTTCTGGTGTCTTCATATAGTCAAGGAAAGCGCTAGCTGCTTTCGGCTGTTTTGTCGCGGTGATTAGTGCACCGGGATAGACAGCTGATGAATGCAATTTTGGATCTATTTCCGAGATAACTTCTACTTTATTAGACGAGTGGGCATCACTTGTGAAAACTATGCCCATCTCGGCATTACCTGTCTCCACAAAGGTTAATACTTGGCGGACATCCTTGCCGAAGACAAGTTTCGGTTCAAGTGTTTCCCATTCTCCAAGTTTTGTGAGCGCTTCTTTTGCGTAAACACCTGCCGGAACAGTGTCTGGGTTACCGATGGCAAAGTGGTCGATTTTGGACGTAAACGGATTCTCTTCATTCAACAGTGAATTATCTCCATTTTTTTGGCGAATAACAACTAACGTATTGCTAGTGATGTCTATTCGCGTGTCCGATTCAATTTTTTTATCCACTTCAAGCGTGTCCATGTCCGAACTACTTGCGGAAATGAAAACATCGACGGGTGCACCATTTTTGATTTGTTGTGCAAGCTTACCAGACGAACCGAAAGTGAACGTGACCTGAATACCTTTGTTGACTTTTTCAAATTCAGTTGCAATTTCAGTTAGCGCCGGCGTCATACTTGAAGCTGCCGCCACAAGGATTTCTATTTTTTCGTCAGCCTCTGATTTTGTGCATGACGCAAGGATTAGCATAAGCAGGATGGTAATAACTAATAAGAGTCGTCTCATTTTATCCCAAACCCCTTTTCTTCTATCATAACGGACATAGTGGAATGGTTCCATGCAAAAAAACCACCTCATGAGGTGGTTTTATAAAGCGTATTCTTTAGTAAATCAAAGTGCGGCCCGCACACGGTCAAATAAATTGTTATTTTCGAGATGAACATGATCAAATGTATCTTTTTCGAGTTGTGCAAGACGTGCGTATACGAGTCTATATGTTCCGCACGCACCATCTGGAGGCATGAAGTTATTTGTGAGATCGCGTAATTCAGCTAATAATTCCCCGGCATTCTCATGCTCTCTCTCGAGTTCCAAAATATATGGTTTAACTTTCTCTTTTAGTTCAAGTGTTGGATTCTCTAAAAATATTAGAATGAGCGGGAAGACAATCTCGTCTTCATCTGCCGTATGGTCAAGGAGTTCGCTACGTAATTTTTTGAAGATTTCTTGGACACGAAGGAGATGCGGTTGATTTTCCCCGTGAACACGGGAAACTTTCGTAATGTACGGTGCAAGGAGTGAAAACTCATCCCGCAGTCCACCGTGATACCTTCTTTGAATATAGGCAACAAGCGTTTTTGAATCGAATGATATCGGGTCCACTTCACCCTGTTTCCCCCATGTCTTTTCCATTTCCTTGATGCTATTTAAAACGTCTTCTGGGTTAAGTTTTCGTTCTTCTGCAGCATCTTTTAAAGCTATTTTTCCTCCACAGCAAAAGTCGATGCGCAGACATCTAAATAAATCTGCACTTTTAGGGAGCACCGTGACGATATCGCAAACTTGTGTATCAAGTGTTAATTGACTCATTATAGTTTCCTCCTAATCTCCATTTTACCGGGACCTATTCCCAGTAAAAGTATACAAGACAGGAATTAATGTATGTAGTAGGGTTTGCCCTATTTCGGGGGGAATCTGTCTTTGGATAAACTATATAGTCGGCACTTAACAACTAGAATGTTCTTCCAATGCCGCTTAGTCGCTAGATTTGTTCGCTATACGGGAGACCCAGTTAACTCCAAATAAGTAGTGCCGAATATATAGAGATTGATTTTTTCAATAAGTAGACTCCATTGTTTCACTTGAGGTACTATCAAACTTTGGTAGCCATTCAAACTAGAAAGTAGCTGAGGGTAATGATGAAATTCCATTTAAAAGATGGCGATGAAGTAATGATAACAGAGGCGACTACAGAACATGCCCAACATATGATTGATTTCTATAATGTCGTAGGCGGAGAAACAGACTTTCTTTCATTCGGGAAAAATGAATTTAATCAGGAAGCAGAAACGTATAAAGTGTTTCTAGAATCTACACGACTGGAACAAAACTCCATTATTTTACTAGCAACCATAAATAATGAAATTATAAGCATTGCATCTATTAACTCTAGCCAGAAGAATAGAATTAAGCATGTCGGAACGTTAGGTATTGTTATTAGCGCACAGTTTACCGGGCAAGGATTAGGCCGAAAAATGATGGAACAACTAATCCAGTGGGCAGCCTCAAACGGAGTCACTAACAAAATTAGTCTCGTCACTAGAGAAGATAATAATCTAGCTATTGAATTGTATGAAAAACTTGGATTTAAAAAAGAAGGCCTCATTTTAAAAGATACGTTAATTGATGGTGTTTATTACAACACACTAGTGATGGGATTACTTTTTTAGTGCCTATACTCCCCTGGAGAGTGTTTAGTGTGTCCTTTTTAAATCGGTATGTGGTACCAGCTGCTGCCACAATTCGAAGGGCACAAATTGTGTCAGGAAATGGTACAATGCATTTTTCGCCATACTACTAAGGATTTGAAGGGAATCTTCATTTCAAACTAATTAATCGTAAAAAAGCACACAACTCATGTTGTGTGCTTTTTTTATTCACAAATCATCAAAGCCATTTAAATCACTTGTTTTAACATACTGCCGTGAAGATTGTTCGAAGAAGTCGGTTTTTGTATCGTCGAAACTGTCGACATATGCACGAATCCATTTCATTGGGTTGTCAGTGAACTCGGGATAAATTTCACTAAGTCCGAGCATGCGAAGCATTTTGTTCGCGCGATATTTCACATACCCTTCCATTTCGGCAAGGTCGATACCTTCAATATCTGCAAGTACATAACGGCTCCAGATGACTTCCTGTTCAACCGAATGTTTGAACTGATCGTAAATCCATTCCGTGAATTCATCTGTATTATAATTAGGATTTTCTGCAAGTGCTGCACGGAATATGTCACTAATTGCTTTACCATGTTGCAATTCATCACGATTAATATACGAAATCATTGTCGAAGTACCGACCATTTTCTGATTGCGTGCGAGATTGTAGAAGAATGCAAACCCACTATAGAAAAATAGCCCTTCAAGCAGCGTCGTATAGACCATCGCTTTCAATGCTGATTCAATTGTCGGACGCTCGGCGAAGTCGTTGTAGACTTCTACAATGCGCTCATTCCGTTTTAACAGCACTTCGTCTGAGCGGCCCATTTCAAAGGAAGCCATTTGCTTATTAAGTGTTGTAACCGATGAAAGTACATAAGCATAACTGTGATTATGTTCACTTTCCTGATCGGCGATTGTAGCCATAATTGATTTAACAGAAGGATCGGTTGTGTAATCTGCCATTTTCAAAGCGATTGTCGTCTGTGGTCCGTCAAGTGTCGCGAGCAAGCCAATGATTTTAAGAAATGCGTCTTGTTCTGGCTTTGTCAGCGACGAGAATTGCTTGACGTCTTGTGTCATATCGACTTCATTGGCCGTCCAGAATAGTGAACGAATTTGTTGACGTAGTGTATAGAAATGCGGATGTGCGATGTCGTTCCAGTTGAGGATACCACTCGCTTCCCCACCGAAAATAGCCGTTGATTTGTTTGGATGTGCAGGTTCTAGGACCTTCACTCGTTTAAGTTTTTCCAATGTCTGATGACTCCCTTCGACCATTCGATTACTTTTTCTTGCTGTATGCCACGTGGGCTTTGTTCGATTTTAAGCGGCTCATAAGGGGATGCGTAAAACCGCGCTAACTTCACCGCTGCGTGGCAGAATAATGCATCGCCGCCAAATTGGGTATCACCCGTTCCAAAGACGTAGACATTATCCGGTTTATACCCCACATCCGCTACAAAGTCTTTTACTTCGTCAGGCGTTGAACCCTGCTCCCACGTGAATGACCCGAAAATCATCGCATCAAAATTGCGGGGGTTCGGAATGACGCCGCCGCCAATTCGATACGTTGTAACAGCTATATTTTCTGCAACTAGCGTTTCTTCAATTATTTCAGCAACTTCCTGCGTGTTTCCGCTCCACGATGCGTAGACGATTAAGAATGACACCATTCACACTCTTCAATATCCGTCGCAGTTGAACGTGTATAATACGTTGTTTTCATGCCAGACTTCCATGCTTGCAAATGAAGTTCAAGCAGTACAGATGCGCGAATTGAATTCGGAACATAGATGTTGAATGAAATTGCTTGGTCGATATGACGCTGTCTTGCTGCGTTTTGTTTGATTGACCAACGTTGATCGACGATATAAGCGGAACGACGGTAAACGTCGTACGTGTTGTGATTAAGATCAGGTGCAACTACCGGAAGCTTATAATCTTTCTTTTCTTCATGATAAAACGGTTTGAAAACCGGATCGATTGATGCAGTTGATCCTGCGATAATAGACGTCGAGCTATTTGGTGCAATTGCCATCAAATAGCCATTTCGCATACCGTTTGTTGCAACGTCGATACGCAGTTCACGCCATTCCTTGGAATCATAGTTCTTGTTTTCGAAATAAACACCGGACTGCCATTCAGATCCTTCATATAATGGGTAAGATCCTTTTTCCGAAGCTAGTTCCATTGATGCTTTAATCGTCAAATAAGCGATCTTCTCATATAATTTATCAGCGTAATCCACTGCTTCGTTTGATTCCCATTGAATGTTTTGCAGAGCAAGCAAATGGTGCCAGCCAAATGTCCCTAGACCAATTCCACGGTAACGCGCGTTAGTTCGCTGCGCTTGGACGACTGGTATTTTATTAAGATCGATGACGTTATCAAGCATACGTACTTGGATTGTAATGAGTCTTTCCAAAACGCTTGCTGGAACTGCTCGTCCAAGGTTGATAGATGATAAGTTACAGACAACGAAATCGCCTGGTTTTGAACGCGTGACAACGATATCGTCTTCGAGCGTAACAGACTCGAATTCAGTCGCGCTCATATTTTGAGTAATTTCTGTACAAAGATTCGACGAATAAATCATGCCTTCATGTTTATTGGCATTCGCACGGTTTACTTCATCACGATAAAACATGTACGGAGTTCCCGTTTCCAATTGGCTGCGCATAATCCGTTTCATAAGATCGATTGCAGGAACGATTTCACGGCTGAGCTCCGGATTATTGACACACTCTTCGTATTTCTCACGGAACGAACCCGCACCTTTTGTTTCATCGTAAAAGTCCTCTAGTGAATAGCCCATGATTGTCCGAACTTCATGCGGATCGAACAAATGCCAGTCTCCACGTGCATCGACTTGTTCCATATAAATATCAGGAAGACAGACGCCCGTGAAAATATCATGTGCGCGCAAGCGGTCGTCTCCGTTGTTCAATTTCAGGTCAAGGAACGTGAAAATATCTTTGTGCCAAACATCGAGATAAACGGCAATCGCACCTTGTCGCTGACCAAGTTGGTCAACGCTTACTGCTGTGTTGTTCAACTGTTTAATCCATGGAAGTACACCACTTGATGCGCCTTTAAATCCACGAATGGACGAGCCACGACTGCGGACTTTCCCCATGTAAACACCAATGCCGCCACCGTACTTCGACAAGTTAGCGATATCCGTATTGCTGTCATAGATGCCTTGCAAAGAATCGTCGACCGTGTCGATAAAGCAACTTGACAACTGGCCATGTGGTTTTCCAGCATTCGACAACGTCGGTGTTGCAACCGTCATATAGAGGCTGCTCATCGCCCAGTAGGATTCCGCCACTTTTTCAAGCCGGTTAGTTGTCTCGTCTTGCATCAATGTCATCGCGATGACAAGCCAGCGCTCTTGCGGAAGTTCAACCGATTGTTTGCTAAAGTCAACAGCGACATAACGGTCCATAAGTGTTTTTAGTCCAATATATGTGAATAGCTTGTCCCGTTCTGGTTCAATTAGATTGCCGAGAGTGACAAGATCTTCGCGGGAATACTTTTCCGTCAAGACGGGTGTGTATAATCCCTGCTCGACTAGACGTGCAACGTTTTCAGCAAAGTCCGTATAGACTTTTGCACCGCGAAGCTTTTCTTGACGATTGTAAACGTCCCAGAGGTGGATACGTGCAGCAACAAACGTCCAATACGTTGTCGCCTCATCTAGATTGCTAAGCGATTCTAATGTCATCGCCTTCGCCCACTCCGACTCAGTCCCCTCAGCGTGTTTTTGCTGCCAGCGATCACTTGCAGTAATAAGGGGCATTATTTCCTTTGCTCCAAATTCATTTTGTAGTTTATCTAGTAACTGATCAATGCCAGTCTTTATAGTTGTAGTTGTCATAATTATTGTCTCCTCCCATATGTAGATGAATCATGTGCAGACGCTAGCTATTTTACGTTTTTCAATATAAATGAGTGATAGCTTCACCTGTTTCGGTAGAGCCATCACTCATGGGTTAGTTGTCGGAAACAAAATGGGGCCGCGGGTAATCTTCGAGTAAAAAAGGTAGACGGTATCCCGTTCGCTTCCACTCTCAACCCCCGAAGAAAGTGTTGCTTGACGATGAAAGGCAGGTCTCCTGGCTAGCGCTTCAATCTACCCACCTAGCCTTCCCATGGAGTTTTCCACAGTGGCTCATACGGCGGTCGTCGGCGCTTACAGTTGCGGGGGCAGCTCCGGTTTTTCCGGATTCCCTTTTAAACCAATATCGGTACCATTCTATCGTTCAATACTATATGTTGTGTCTGTTTCTCTCTGTATACCCTAACATGTTGTGTTCTAGACGTAAATAGGTAGAAAATCCGCTTGTTCGACAATCAACAGCTTATCCACATATCCACAGTCATTCTCCCTAGTCGCTTTGACCGCCATCATCGTCATTGTTGCAGATGACGTGAAAGTTATGAACAGTTTTTTAAAATCCATTTTTTTTGCATAATGCCTCTCCGATAGATCAAGCAGATCTATCATGTCGTTCAATACTATATAATGTGTTCTACACAGAAACATAAATACACTTCCGAACTATTCTAAATCACCAGTAATATCTGTCTTTCAGTTGACACTTAACCCTTCATTTGCTACATTCAATTACAATATCTGTGATGAAGAGAGTAGCAATCGATTCTTTTTCAGCGAACTGGGGGCGGTGGGAGCCCAGTGAAGAATGCTTGTGAACCGCACTTCGGAGATGCTTTTCTGAACGTTTTAGGAAAAGCCGGTGTCTCGCCGTTATGAGGAAGTGGCCCCTATACGGGCAATTTGAGTGGTACCGCGGAAGTAAGCTTTCGTCTCATTAATTTGAGATGAGGGCTTTTTTTTACGTTTTTTTTAATGCCACCAACCAAAAGGAGAGTTGACAATGAAAATGGATATCTTGCAAGTACTGCAACAATTTAGTTCGATTCCATTGAATGAAAACATGCTTGAAAGGCCTGTCCATGCTCATTTAGGCGATTTGGCTCTACCATGCTTCCCGTTCGCAAAAGAACTTAGAAAATCACCTGTTGTTATTGCCGATGAAATTGCCCTGACAATCAATCACCCGCTAATCCATAAAGCAGAAGCCGTCAACGGGTATGTGAATATCTTTCTGAATCGTTCTACGATTACCAGTGCCCTACTGCAAAAAATTCTAGATCAATCAGTATCCTATGGTTCATCAAATGAAGGTAATAACGGGGTTGTCACCATCGATTTGTCCTCCCCCAATATTGCGAAACCGTTTTCCATGGGGCATCTGCGCTCCACTGTCATCGGGAATTCAATTGCACTACTTCTTGAAAAAAATGGTTTCAAGACAGCAAAAATCAATTACATCGGCGATTGGGGTACGCAGTTCGGCAAGTTGCTGACAGCCTACCGGAAATGGGGCGACGAACAAGAAGTGCGGCGAGCGCCAATCCAGACGCTGTTAAAGCTGTACATCCGTTTCCACGAAGAAGCGGAACATAACGACTCGCTAAACGACGAAGGCAGAGCGGCATTCAAAGACCTGGAAGACGGAGATACTGAAGCACTAGCATTATGGAAGTGGTTCAAAACCGAATCCCTCAAGGAATTTCAACGCATTTATGATTTGCTGGGTATTACCTTTGATTCCTATAACGGCGAGGCCTACTACAATGACAAGATGGAACCAATCGTTAAAGAGTTGGCGGATAAAGGACTTTTAAAAGAATCGAATGGCGCGCTTGTCGTTGAACTCGATGAAGATATGCCGCCTTGTTTGATTATGAAGTCAGATGGCGCAACATTATATGCCACACGCGATTTAACTGCTGCAATCGATAGAAAAGAAACGTATGATTTCGTGAAATCCCTTTACGTCGTTGGGAATGAACAAAGCCTACACTTCGCACAATTCAAAAAAGTACTTACTAAAATGGGCTACGGATGGGCAGACGATATCCAACACATTCCTTTCGGGCTTATATTGAAAGCTGGAAAAAAGATGTCGACCCGCAAAGGAAAAATCGTCTTGCTGGAACAGGTTCTGAATGAGGCGATTTCGCTCGCACAGACGACAATTGAAGCGAAAAATCCAAACTTGGCTAATAAAGCAAAAGTTGCTGAAGCAGTCGGCGTCGGAGCCATTATTTTCGGCGACCTAAAGCAGCACCGCAAACACGACATCGAATTCAACTTAGAGATAATGCTCCAGACTGAAGGGGAAACCGGTCCTTACGTCCAATATGCTTTCGCACGGGCCAAATCAGTGCTAAGAAAAGCTGGCGACATACAGCCGTATAGCGTGGATGACGTCAATGATTTTGAATGGGAAATCATTAAAGCATTGGAGCTATTCCCACAGACAGTCAAGCGCGCTGCGGATGACTTAGACCCTTCCGTTATAGCAAAGTACGCAATCGACCTTTCTCAAACATTCAGCTCATTTTATGGTAATGTCAAAGTGCTTTCAGATGCAGATCATCTGTCGTACAGAATTGCGCTGATCACAAGTACCGCGATTGTTTTGAAAGAGGCTCTGAGATTATTAGGTATGAAGGCACCTGAGGAGATGTAATTGGGTACTAGTGACACCTACTTTGGTGGAAACGTCTTCTGTCTATAAATAGGGCTAAAAACCATATTGGTTTTTAGCCCTATTTTTCGTGGAGACATCTACAAGAGTAGATAATGTATACGATTAATAAAACGCTAAACATATACGTTCAGCGTTTCACCATTATGTTCTGGTATTAATTTTGCAGTTCAGTGAAATGTACCTTTTTTAGCACAAGGAGGCCTACACGCATTCAATATACATTCGATTCAATAATCCTCAAAACATGATCAAGCTCCGCTCCAGTAAGTTCTGCGATGATGGCCGGGGCTGTTTGTTTCATATGCATATTCAGTACAATTTCCCTGTCACGTACTGCGACAGCCCCGTCCCTTCCTTTCTAAAGGAACGCGTAATGAGCAGGTAATTCAGACACTTCAGTAAATAAAAACGCCTAATTCCTGCAAATTCAATCGTAATATGGTATACTATTTGAGAGAGACTTCGCGCCTGAACAATCAGGATGCAAATACGTCTTCTTTTTTATTAACTACGAATGATTTTTTAATCTATTATTTGAAAACAAATTCGTTGTAAAAAAACCATGGGAGGTACACATGCTAAAATTTGAAAACGTAAGTAAAGTGTTCGATGGCGGATTCCAAGCAGTGAAATCTGTCAGTTTTGATATTCCTAAAGGCGAATTTCTTGTACTAATTGGACCAAGTGGTTCCGGGAAATCGACAACAATGAAAATGATTAACAGGATGGAACCACACACAAGTGGTAAAATCACAATCAACGGTAAAGATACGAACTCTTACAACGCCTCTGAATTACGCCGGAACATCGGGTATGTCATTCAACAAATTGGCCTTTTCCCCCACTATACAATCGAAAAAAACATAGCGATTGTACCCCAACTTAAGGGTTGGAATGACAAAGAAATTAAAGCCCGCGTCAATGAACTTCTCGAATTAGTCGGTCTTGATCCTGAAATTTATGCAACACGTTATCCAAAGGAACTTTCCGGTGGCCAACAACAGCGTGTCGGTATCGCAAGAGCACTTGCAGCAGATCCAGACGTTATTTTGATGGATGAACCGTTCAGCGCACTCGATCCACTTACACGGGAACAACTTCAAAACGAATTGCTTACCTTACACAAAAAGTTGGAAAAAACCATTGTTTTCGTTACACATGATATGGATGAAGCGCTAAAAATGGGCGATCGCATTGCTATTATGAAAGACGGTAAACTACTACAGTTGGACACCCCAGAAAAATTACTTCACGAACCAGCCCACGGCTTTGTAGAGGAGTTCATAGGGAAACATCGGATTATCCAAAACCCTGAACTTATGCCCGTTATCGATATTATGTCAGAATCGGTTATTACCACTACCCCTCAATGGTCTCCGGAGAAAGCGCTCACGCTTATCCGCCAACGAAAAATTACGAACTTGATTGTTGTCGACGACGACAAAAAATTGATTGGAATCGTTTCTGCATATGATTTGATTAAGAAACTGGATAATATTAAAACAATTGAAGAAATTATGATGTCCCGAGAGCCATTCCTTTATGATACTGCGACGGCTAAAGACGCTATTGTCATGATGGATGAAGCACCTTACGGCATCATCCCGATTGTTGATAAAACTCAAAAATTATTAGGCGTAGTTACACGAGGTTCACTGTTATCCGCCATGTCCAGCCAGTGGACAGAAACGGAGGAGATCTAATGAATAACTTAACGATTTGGCAACAACTTGCTCAACAATCGCAAATGCGATGGAAAGAAGTTCTTGAAGCGACATCCGTCCATATTCAACTTGTCTTTTTCTCAATGCTTATCGCGATTGTTCTTGGCATTGGTCTTGGTATTCTTATTACACGCGTTCCGAAGCTCACGACAATCGTGCTTGGCGGCGCGGGCGTCATGCAGACAATTCCAAGTCTTGCATTGCTCGGTTTCATGATCCCGATTTTTGGAATCGGTGTAAAAACAGCAATTGCTGCGCTATTCCTCTATTCTTTGTTACCGATTATCCGAAATACGTATACAGGTATTAAAGACGTCGACAAAGCAACGACCGAGGCAGCAAAAGGCATGGGTATGACGAGCATGCAGGTCCTGTTTAAAGTAGAGCTACCGCTTGCGATTCCCGTCATTATGGCCGGTATTCGTACAGCGGCAGTTATTAACGTCGGTACAGCAACACTTGCGGCCTTTATCGGGGCGGGTGGGCTCGGTGATTTCATCTTCCTAGGAATTACTCGCGGAATTGATGGTTTGATTTTACTTGGGGCAATCCCGGCAGCAATCCTTGCGATTATCCTAGAAACACTCTTCAGTGGGATTGAACGCTGGACAACGCCGAAAGGATTGAAGTAAGTATGAAAAAGAAATTACTCGTTCTTATCTCGACAGTACTTGTCGCGAGTATGTTATCAGGTTGTATTTTCATCGAAAAAGAATCACTGACACTTGGTTCACGGAACAATACCGAAAGTATAATATTGTCACACGTCATGGGGCAATTGATAGAAGATAAAACGGATATTGAAGTCATTTACAAAGAAAATCTTGGTGGCTCAAACGTCGTTTGGAACGCAATGTTAAACGGCCTGATTGACGTTATCCCCGACTATACAGGAACAATCGTCGTCAACTATTACCATGAAGATCCCGGCACAGCTGAAGAAACATTGGAAACTACGAAACGACTCGTTGATGCTGACGGCATGATTGCGTTCAATACGTTTGGTTTCAACAATACGTATACACTCGCCCTTGATGAATCTAGAGCCGAAGAACTCGGTGTTGTGACATTCAGTGACTTCGCTAAAGTTTCTGAGGACTTCATACTAGGTGCCGTCTTCGAATTCATCGACCGTCCGGATGGATTGCCAGGCTTCCAGAAAGAATACGGACTGAAATTCAAAGACGTTAAAGGAATGGACCACGGTATCATGTACCGTTCCATTGGTGCGAAAGAAGTTGACGTTATCAACTCATATACGACAGACGGTCAGTTGCAAGATTACGATTTGCGTGTCCTCGAGGATGATAAGTCCTATTTCCCACCGTACCACGCACTTCCGATTGTGCGGAAAGAAACACTAGTGGAGTATCCTGAAATTGAAGAGGTACTCATTATGCTAGAAGGAATGATTAATGAAGAAGCGATGCAGAAGATGAACGCTAAAGTCGACAATGACGGTATGATGGTTGAAAAAGTAGCGGAAGACTTCCTTATCGAATCTGGGTTAATTGAAAAGAAATAAATGCGGAAACGCACCTCTTGTTGGTAAAAGAGGTGCGTTTTTTGTTTATGATTTCATTTTTTCCTTACTTTCGAGTCACATCTACCAACACTTCGTGTGCAAATTAATGAGTTTTTCGGAATAGGTGGTGGGTTCCAAAAAATCATGTCCCTATATAGGAGCCAATTCCTTAAGATATGTTAGTCTTAATAGTATGTTTTGCGCGTAAAGATAGTTAAAAACATAAAAAAGTTATCTATAGGGGGATATGAGTTTTCATGAAAGTATTAAAAGCAATTCTAGAAGATGCACAAACGATTTTAGACATTCAAAAAGTAGCTTATTTGAGCGAGGCTGCAGCGTATAATAATTATCAAATCGCCCCGCTCTTGGAAACGCTTGATGAGGCGAGAAAAGATTTCGGGGAAAAGACCGTATTAAAAGCTGTCTTTAACGGTAAAATAGTTGGTTCTGTTAGGGGATATGAAGAAAAGGGTATTTGTTATGTCCAAAGATTAATGGTTCACCCCGATTTTCAAAAAAAGGGTATCGGCAAAAGCTTAATGCTGGGACTCGAAGAATATTTCCCGACCTGTGACCGTTTTGACCTGTATACTGGCGCTTTAAGCACAGGTAATATTCGTCTGTATAAGTCCCTTGGCTATGAACAATATAAGATAGAAATGATCCGTGAAAATATTGAGTTTGCGTTTCTTGAAAAAGTTAATAAAGTAACGGTGCCCATTTCTCAGAACGAAATCGGTGCCGAGTAGTAATGGAGGAAATCTAAATGAAAATAACACCGATCGGTATTTGGGGTGGTTACCCAAAAGCAAATAGTGCCACATCATCCTTTTTAATTGAACATGATGGCTTTCATTGCCTCATTGATTGTGGCAGTGGCGTGCTATCCTCATTGCAAAACTATTTATCTTTAGAAAAACTAGATGCCGTTGTTATTAGCCATTATCATGCGGACCATATTGCTGATGTCGGAAGTCTACAATTTAGCAGGATTATTAATTTTTATTTAGGCAATCATGCTCGTCCATTACCAATTTACGGACATACGAAGGATCAAGAGAATTTTGAGAAACTCTCGTATAAAGATCAAACAGTGGGCATCGCAATTTCAGAAGATGATGTCGTTCAAATCGGTCCATTTAATGTGACTTTTTGCCGGACGGTACATCCCGTCTATTGCCTGGCAATGAAATTTAGTGTTGGTGGCCATTCCATCGTACTCACCGCAGATACAGAATGGCGGGATGAACTGATTGATTTCGCAAGCGAGGCGAATCTTTTAATTAGCGAAGCGAATTTGTACGAAAAACATGTTGGCAAAGCGCCAGGACATATGGGCGGCAGTGAAGCTGGAAGACTGGCCCAACTGGCGGGAGCGAGACAGCTTGTGTTGACCCACTTGCCTTTGCACGGAAATATTGAAGAAATTCTTGAAGCGGCTGTGCAGAACTATAACGGCCCCGTAGAAATCGCCAAAGTAGGAAAAGTATATGGAATTTCTTAATAGGTAGATACTGTTTCTATCCTCCACACTCGTTCTTTCATATAAAAAATGGACTGCCCGATACTTCTTCGGAACAGTCCATTTACTTGTTCAATTAATCGTTATCATTATCGTTATCATCGAGATCTTTTTCAAACTTCAACACTTTACCTGAAATTGCATCTATATCGAAGTCGTAGTCATATTTGCCATCTTGAATTTCGATTTCATAGACTACGCGGCCATCATCTTCATCCAATTTCACTTCCGTCACTGTACCTTTTGCTTGTTTCAGTGCAATTTCGACAGCAGCTTTTTCTGTAATAAACTTCCCATCAGCAACAATTACTTTATCGTCTGAATCATCGTTATCAAAGTCGTCATCGTCATTATCGTCTTTATCCGTGCGCAATATTTTACCTGTTTTCGCATCGATATCAAGATCATATTCAAAGCCCTTTGATTTAACTTCAACCTCATAAATGTCACCTGACGCTTCACGATCCAATTCAATGCCAGTCACTGTTCCACCTACTGATTTCACAGCAATTGCTTTTGCTTCATCCATCGTCACTAAACCTTTTGACGTCGCCGCGAAACTATGTCCTGCGTTCCCAGCCACTGCAACTCCACCTATTATAAGTACGCCAGCTAATGCTGGAATCATCATCCATTTCTTCATCTTGCATCTCCTCCTTTTGTTGTTACCTTCATATTACTCGGCGAACATGAGAGGACATTGTGAAGATTATTAGAATTTGATGAGAGATTAATCCCCGGCCCAGGAGACAGTCATTATTTTCCCTGAAATGGCATGGATTTGAAAGGTTGCCTCGCGATTATCTTTTGTATCTATTTCGATTAGGTAATAGCCTCCATCATCCGTCTTTACGTAAGAAAAGTCGTCTACTTCATCTACTATTTCACGTTTAATTTGCCCAAGCGCAATTTTAATTGCCTGTTCTTGCGTAATAAGTGCATTTTTACCCGTTGTTTCCTTCACAGTTTCAGAAATTATTTTTCCACCGATTGCATCAATGGTTAGATTTGTGAATTTCGGGTCTTTCTTCATTTTCACTTCGTAAACAGGGGTCTTCCCACTTGTATTCAATGAAATACGTTCAGCTATGCCACTATATTTCCCTGCAATAATTTCCTTGACCTTTGCTTCAGAAAGTATATTTGGGATCTCTTTCTTAACTTCACCAGTTTGAAACAGTGATAGTACGCTCCCCGTCGTCGCGTCGATTTCAGCAGAATAATCCGCTCCACCTCGCGTCATTTCAGCTTTATATACGCCCCCCGCTAGTGAAATACGGTCAACGGTCCCGCCGTACATGCTTTCAAGCCGAGACCGGATATCGTCAGCCGCAATTGGCTCTTTCTTGTTGATTAAACTTCCTATAAAAAATCCACCCACAGTTAGAATGATTAAAGTAAAAAGGGTCGGGATGAACCATGGCTTTTTTAAAAAATGCATTGTAGTTGCCTCCTTTCGTTCATCATACGATGGAAACATTAAAAATCGATGAGAAGCTGGCTTTTCGGAATGATAATCCGGAAGGTTGTCCCCATTCCAACGATACTTTCTATTTTCAATTCAGCCCCAAGACCGTCTGCAAGTTCCTTTGCAATTGCAAGTCCAAGTCCTGTTCCGCCTGTTTTACGGTTTCGGTCTTCATGGACTCGGTAGAAACGATCGAAAAGATGTGGGAGGGCTTCTTCTGGGATACCATTTCCGTAATCGGTGACGGCGATGGAAATTGCGGTTTCAGTTTTGGATATCGTTGTTCTAATTTCCCGCTCGCTGTATTTTCGCGCATTATCGAGAAGAATAAATAGAAGTTGCCTAAGCTTGTCCGTATCTGTCATTGCGACCGCAGAACCATTCCCTTCATGAATAAAATTTCTTGTATATGCTTGGCGCATTGGCTGCAAGGTCTTTTCGACAAACGCATTGATATCAGTTTCCACAAAGTTAAATGCGACCTGTTCCTGGTTTCTTGCAAGATGGAGCATTTGCTCAATCATATCCTTCATCCTAATGGATTCACCCAGAATTGCCCCAACTGCCTCTTCCGCTACCGAACGATCATCGAAACCGCGGCGTGTTAGGAGGCGGGCGTAGCTTTCTACGACAGTAAGCGGTGTTTTTAATTCATGCGAGGCGTTGGAAACGAACTGTTCTTGTTTTTTATAGTTACTTTCAAGTTGCCCCATCATATCATTGAACTCGCGCCCCATCTGTGTCATTTCGTCTTTCCCTTCAGCCAAGACATCGATTTTTTCATACTTGCCTGTTTGTCTACTTTGGGACATCGTTTTAATGAGATTGTCAATTGGTTGAATTACAATTCGACCAAGCGCAATACTAGAAGCCGCTATTGGAATCATGGCAATTAGAGTCACCCCTAATAGGATGAGCATAAGCAAACCTAAGGTATGTTTTACATCGCCCAGTAGTTGAATCATTTGCAGCTCTACCACTTTTCCGTCTGTCCAGATGACCGGCACCTGCATTGTCAACACCGGTGTCCCTAAGTATTGGCCAATTGAATATTGATCGCCTGGCATTATTTCAGGACTGTAGTTCTCGATTCCTTCCGCCGATTGGACTGCAACCTTCACCTTGCCAGTTGGATCGACAATACGGACTACACCTTGCGGCGGAATGTAGGCGCGGAGCACTGTCGCTGGATCGGTTTGTCCGGTCATTCGGCTGAGCGAAGCAATAAGATCTTGCGATTGCGTATTCAGTTGGTGGTACTCTGTGTCAAACGCCAATTTTTTGTACACAAAATAGATTCCAGTATTCGTCAACGTTAAGATAACGAGCATCAAAAGCGTAGAAAACAAGTGGATTTTCGTTTTAAGCTTCATTATTCTGCTCCTTTAAAACATAACCAACACCTCTTACCGTCTGAATAAGCGTACTTTTTTCCCCTTGTTCGATTTTCTTACGGACATATCGGATATACACATCTACGACGTTTGTATCTCCGTAATAATCGAATCCCCAAACAGCGTCTAGCAACTGTTCACGTGACAACACTTGGTTTGGGTGTTTCAGCAGATGAAGTAAAAGATCATACTCCCGCGGTGTTAATTCAATGGAACGGCCATTTCTCGTCACGTCACGTGTCTGTTCGTGAAGTGACAATCCAGCGAACTCGAGAAGGTATTCGTCCTTAGTTTCTACAGGCTCTGCAGGCTTCGAGAATCTGAGCGCCGAACGAATCCTTGCGAGTAATTCATCGATTTCAAAAGGTTTCGTCACATAATCGTTTGCCCCGAGGTCAAGCCCCGCTACCTTATCTTCAACATCGCTTTTCGCTGTCAATAAAATGACAGGCGTGTCTGCTTCTGTTGCTCGAATCCGTCGTAATACGTCTAACCCATTCAAACCAGGTAACATAAGATCTAACAGAACAAGATCCCATTGTTGTTCACGATATTTAATAAGCCCATCAGGCCCTGTGTGGGCAATACCCGTTCCATATCCCTCGAACTCAAGTTCAAGCTGAAGAACACGTGCGATATTTTCTTCGTCTTCTATAATTAAGATTTGCTCTTTCATTCGAGTCACCTGCCACATTTCCTTTCATTTTAACAGATTCAGACAAAAAATAGAGACCTTCACCATTTGTGAAGGTCCCCACTTTTCAGTTACATTAGACTGTGCATGTTTCCAGACTTTCATTCTTGATATACATGCTCTTCACGAGCGTTTCCAGCATGACAGGCATTTCAACGAAAGCGCTGTCGACGTGTAAACGCTCTGTCCGTTGATGCGGATCCTTCCCAAACGGCCCTACATTAAGCACCGGTGCTTTCAACTGAGCCATCTCAGCGAACGGAATACTATATGTGTCGCCCCATACCGGCGTGTTACTTTCAAATGCAGCCCAGCCATTTGCGTCATCATCGTAGTTAACATAGCTTAGATCGCAGATGCCATTGAAATAGTGAATCTGCTCAACTGTATTGTCGAACTTTTCCGCCGCTTTCTTCATCAACTTAATCGACTCGATTACAAGTGGGTTATCCGATGAGTTAATGGCTGGATAATACGGTGGAGCGTATAGAAGGACAGTCGCAGGCGCAAGTTCCTGGCACCCAATCATCAGGCTGTCGACGATGCGAAGTGACTTTTCACGGTCATCCCACTCTTCATTAGTGAGCGCTTCTTGTTTCAAGCGTTCAACTTCCTTCGCCCCTAATTTTAGCAAG